>CAYSZA010000017.1:0-23185 GCA_964435275.1 uncultured Methanosarcinales archaeon
ACTTTTAGGCAGGATAACAACAGAGTTTCAAGAAAAACAATAGGGTTTTCAAAAGCGAAAGAGTGGTTAGAGTATCAAATGAGGTTATATTGCACGCATTTTAACTTCTGTAGAGGTCATGGAGGATTAAAGTACAAAGATGAAAGAGGGGTTGAATGCAAAAATACACCTGCGAGAGAGGCAGGAATTACGAAGTCAATATGGACTTTAAAGGAATTGCTGACATTCAAGTGTTTTAAAACATCAACCGGATAAAGATGGACCATCCCTTAATGGATAATTAACAAAAATATTATTCCTTTACTGAGAGCATAACTTTAAATCTGAAATCCTGAGTCTTGAGAATTCTCTTCAGATTTAAATCATATTTTTGCGTACTTATGTAATTTAGCTTATCTGAAAAAGAATGATTAGGTTTCATCCTCACTAAAGCATTAGTCTGTAAGTGGGTTGGTCTACTATAAAATACTTATCTCACACTTAAAAAATAAATTAATTTTTATGATCTCAGCTGACATTTTTTCATATAATTTTACCTTATTATGTCCAACTTCACTAATAACTGCAATTTTACGGATTTTATAATGAAGTTAATGAAAAGACATATAAAGTGAATAAGTTAGAGTGAAATAAACAATAGATGTGTAACTGTTAGGAAGTAATGTGTTCAGATATTATTCCTCTTTTCGAAGATGTAATATTGTATGTACATATTATTTAACTGTTGTAATGTTTTTGAATGAAATACATTATTAAATAAACAATATATAGGAAACGGAAGCTGTTATGACTCAACTATCTGTTTTGGATAAAGAGGACGTCAGATACGTTGTACAGAAAGCAGGAAATGGAAGATCCATGCTCCTCAATTTATCTGATGAAAAGCAAGAACGATTTCTAAATAAACAGCTGGAACTCGCAGGGATTCACCCTAAGCAACGCCCTCAGTTGTTTAAAGTCATCGCTGATTCAAAGATACGTCATGCAAGATATGGTGCGCCCCAGAGTGAGTATGTAAGGGATGTCGGTGGGTCACAGCTTACCTCAGTCGATGTAATTACACAACTAGATACCATCGATGGGCAGAACTATGTTGCAGAAGCAATATCCTCAATTCCAGGAATTTCGTACAATATCACTTTAACTCTGGGTATTTACGATGGTGAATATAACCCTCTTGGCGAGGTAATAAAAGTTGAAAAACATAACAATGATACCACGTTTCTTTTTCAAGCTTCAGGGTCGTTCAGCTCACCCATGCCTCCAGAGGGGCGTTCTGTCATGAGCATATTAACATACCTGTATTCAAACGATCAGGCAACGATCAGTGGGGTAATGCCTGTCGAAACTTTCTATTTCCCAAAAAAAATAACAAATATAGATCCAAGTGATAGAAAAACCGGTGACGGCACTATAGTAGTTTGTATGTTAAGGGATCACGGTAACTACGGTGATTGTGATTATCGTAATGCTGAATGGCCAGGTGGTCCTGTGCAAGTGCCTATTAAAGGACAAATTGAGTATTTTTCCGAAATTGACCCAATTAATTTTGGACATGATGGTATTCCCACTAATGCAAGCTGTACAATACAGCTTGCACAAAAAGATCATCTTGGAAATCCCATTAAACCTCCAGATAACTTCAATTTTTTTACAGATAAAAATACTACTGTCAATGGCTCAGTTTTAAGCTGGGACCTGGGATGGCTAACTTTTGACAAACCGAATTTTAACCAAGGGGAACTGGTGTACTACATGTTTAATGTCATTATTCAGGTAGGGGGTAAAAATGTTGCAGCATTTATTACCAATGCTCCATCTTCACTTGTTCCAGGAAGTACAATTTTGAACACGCAAATAATTCCCCAAATGGAACTTATGTGGGGGTGCATGGCAGAAGGAACACTGATTCTTATGGCAGATAAGAGTTCAAAAGCCATTGAAACAATCTTGGTCGGAGAGAAGGTCTTAAGCGATACAACAGGAAGGTGCTTAACCGTTGAGGGTACAGTCAACGGTGTTGAAGTTAAACCAATGTTCTTTATTAAAGACGATAAAGGAAATTCACTGTTTTTGACTGAAAATCATCCTGTAATCACAGCAAAAGATGTGCGCTTTGCACGTGAACTGAAAGTTGGAGATAAGCTAGTAAGCGAAAAAGAGGAAAGTGAAATTGTTAGTATAGAGGAAAAAAGATATGATGGGAAAGTATGGAATCTCCTCCTAAAAGAAGGGGATAAAGGTAGTATCCTAACTGATAATAACAGAACCCATTTTGCCAATGGAGTTTTAGTGGGCGATGGAAGGATGCAGCGTATTTACGAGGATAAAGCGAAGGAGAATAGGCATAAAATTGACATTTTGGCAAATTTACCAAAGCAATGGCATCAGGATTATCTGAACTGGCTCGAGGAGCAGCAGTGTCAAAGTCAATAGAATGTGTGCTGGGATTAACTTGATTTTGTCACATTATCGATCTCATTTGCTACGTTAATTTCTTTTTATAGCAAATAATCTATTAAATAATCAAGAAATAATAGGAGCGGACTTCGATAAACCTCTGATTTCAACATATTACTTATATACCCCCTTTATAAGCAACTAGCCAAAAAGCTGGGTTTATCGAAGTCCTCAGGAGACTATACATAGTTAATAAACCCTCTATAGAAAGTTACATTATTTAAACGTGTTTTGAGGACCTAATTAGGAAATAATTGATACTGTTCCAAATGTATTGATTCATTAAGGCTCGATTCTCCTTCGATACAGAAAATATGAGAATGCTGGTAATTTATTGACATTTCCTCAAAATGAAGGACGTGGAGGATGATTGGTGACAATTCTTGGACAGTCAATGGCACCGACAGCTGTTGAGAAAAATATTTCGTCTATGGGACCATACGTATATATTACTAACCGTGACAGCAACACTCTTTCTGTAATTGACACGATAAAAGACATTGTTACAGCTACTGTGAAGGTAGGAAGTACTCCTTGGGGAGTTGCTGTCAATCCAGAAGGAACACTGGTATATGTTGCTAACCGAGGCAACAAGAGCGTCTCTGTAATTGATACAATAAAAAATACTGTTACAACTTCAGTACCTGTAGAAAATGAACCCATTGGAGTTGCAGTCACACCGGATGGAACAAAGGTATATGTAACAAGCATAGAGGGCAATGTCTCTGTAATTGACACAGCAAAAAACAATGTTACAAACAGTATCTTTTTAGGACGCCCTATTGGAGTTGCCGTCTCCCCCGATGGAAAAAAGGTATACGTAGTAGAAGAAATAGGCTCAAGACTCTATATAATTGATACAGATACAAACAATATTTTAGCCAAAGTGGATGTTGATAACACTCCAAGTGGAGTTGCAGTTGACCCGACAGGAACAAGGGTATATGTAACAAATGAGGAAAACGGTACCGTTTCTATAATTGATACCGCAACAAATAAGGTTGCTGCTAAAGTGGAAGTAGGAACCTATCCTTATGGAGTTGCAGTCACACCGGATGGAACCAAGGTGTATGTAGCAAACTCTGGCAGCGATAACATTTCTATAATTGATACGGAGACAAACAGGGTTACAACAGTTAATGTAGGAAAGAGGCCTTACGGAGTTGCAGTCACTCCAGATGGAACCAAGGCGTATGTAGCAAACTCTGGCAGCGCCAACATCTCTGTAATTGACATAGCCACAAACAATGTTCTAACTACAGTGACGGTAGATTTTGGTCCTATTGCATTTGGACAATTTATAGTTCCTTTTTCTTCTCATACGAAATCTCCAGATATAACACTGGCGCATTACGATAAAGATGTATTAGACATAAACTGGACCAATCCTGGATCCTATACTGATTTTGTTGTGGAACTTTACGATACTGCTGGTACTATGCATTACAACCAGCCATCCACAGGAACAAGCGCGACAATATACGAAAAACTGGATAAGGATAAAACGTACATTGTATCTGTCAGCGCCATAATTGATGGCACCCCAGGTCCGAGAAGTAGTGAAGTAGCACTTATTGTAAATACACCTGTTATCAGCCTACTTCAATACAGTCTAGAAAATGACCAGGGAAAGCTTGAGACTTCATGGGAACCAATTACAGACGCAGAACTGTACATTACATCGGTGTATACTGTTGACGGTTCCTTTAAACAAAATATTCCGTCCACAACAACGTCATGCACACTTGAATCCACTCTTAACCAAACAAAGCAGTACAAAACAACGGTCTGTGCAACAGCAAATAATGGGATTGTGATCGGACCTTCTTCAGGTGAACTTTCTGCTATTATAAAAGCACCAGACATAAACCTGCTTCAATACAGCCTTGAAAATGATCAGGGAAGACTTGATACTTCATGGGAAAAGATTACAGGCGCTGATCTATACATCACCTCAGTGTACACCACGGATGGTTCGTTTAAACAGAATATCACATCCACAACCACTTTTTGTAAACTCGAATCCACCCTTGATCAGAGAAAGCAGTACAAAACAATAGTTTTTGCTATGGCATATGACGGCATTGTAATTGGACCTATGTCAAATGAATTCACTGCTATTATAAAAGCTCCGGAAATAAACCTGCTTCAATATACTTTAATCAACAGTGAAGGAAAGCTTTATACATCGTGGGGAGAGATTCAAGGCGCAGAACTGTACATTACATCGGTGTATACTATTGACGGTTCCTTTAAACAAAATATTCCGTCCACAACAACGTCATGCACGCTTGAATCCACTCTTGACCACACGAAGCAGTACAAAACAACTGTCTGTGCAACTGCAAATGATGAAATTGTGATTGGACCTTCTTCAGGTGAACTCTCTGCTATTATAAAAGCACCGGATATAAACCTGCTTCATTACAGCCTTGAAAATGATCAGGGAAGACTTGAGATTTCATGGGAAGAGGTTACAGGTGTAGAATATATTATCTCGGCATATACTACAGATGGTTCGTCTAAAGTGAATATTCAATCCGCAACAACATCTTGTAAACTCGAATTAACTCTTGACCAGTCTAAGCAGTACAAAATCGTGGTCTGTGCTATACCATATAATGCGATTGTGATCGGGCCTTCTTCAGGTGAACTTTCTGTTATTATAAAAGCACCGGATATAAACCTGCTTCAATACAGCCTTGAAAATGACCAGGGAAAGCTTGAGACTTCATGGGAACCAGTTACAGACGCAGAATCGTATATCACTTCAGTGTATACTGTTGACGGTTTCTTTAAACAAAATATTCCATCCACAACAACGTCATGCACGCTTGAATCCACTCTTGACCAAACGAAGCAGTACAAAACAACGGTCTGTGCAACAGCAAATAATGGGATTGTGATCGGACCTTCTTCAGGTGAACTTTCTGCTATAATTGTCTGCCCAGGCCATGTTAACCTTAATAATACTGGTCAGAACCTTCGTTCAGACTGGACTATACCCACGAACCTTCAGGGTAAACAGTTTAACTGCGAATTATATAAAGACAACGCAAAGCTCGCTGGCCAGATGACCTGCGATAGCTATGTATTGTTCAATTATTCCCTTGATGCAGGTGCTATTTACACGAGTCAGGTAAGGGGAGAAAGTGGCGTAGTAAAGGGCCCATGGACCAAACTGGCACAAGGACCGTATGCGGAAAGTATAGTATATAATTATGATACTCTAAGCAGACTGAAATCAATTACCTGTAACAATACCATAACAGTTACCTATACTATGGACAATGCCGGTAATATTCTTTCAATCCAAAATAATCAAGCCCAGGAGGAGTGCAATGAGTGACACGGGCAAACCTGTTTTATCAATAAGTTATGACAGCCAGATAGGTGAACCTGTTAAGGTGCTTTCATTTAACGGGCAGGAATCTTTATCAAAAAGCAGCGTGGATAATTTTCCGGTACAAGGTTTTACCTTTTCGTTTTGGGTAAAGACAGGGCCGACAGTCACTGCTGATATTCTCTTTAGTTATGATGCAACAAATGTTTCAAAGCGTTTATGGGTAAAAAATAGCGCAAACTTGGAAATAGGATTCGGCAATAGAAGCACGTGTACCACGGATATTTCAGTCAATGACAATTACTGGCATCATATGACCTTCACGATTTTTCCCTCTGATAGTACCCACTATGGTGTAAAGGTGTACAAGGACGGAGTGCTGATGTTTGAAAATATCATGGCCTTAAGCCATGATAAGGACACAATTATAGAAACAGGGGGAAAACTGGAAATTGGTCATGGTATTGGGGCAGAATCCAATTTTACCGGAATGATAAGCGACTTCAGACTCTGGAACTCTACACGCAAAGGAAAAGAGATCATTACAGATATGCAGGTACGAATGAACAATGATCCTTCATTGATTATATACTGGAAACTCGAATCCCCTGAAACATCAGGCGATTTTGTAAATGGGACTTTCGTTGATTCGACCCTCAGGTTCAGAAATAACCAGCTTATGACAAGTTGGACACAGGTAAGCGGGGCTACATATAATCTTGAGGTGACTGGTGTAGATGAATACTTTTCTTTTACAGAGCAGGAACTTGCTGTTTTACAGCAAGCTGTTACAGGTTACAGCATAAATACACAATACCAAGCCAGGGTACAGGCGGTCATAGGAGGAACAGAAGGAGAGTGGAGTGATACAAAAACAGCAAGGGCTCTTAATTTACAAAAGACTTTTCCGAGAACAACACTTGCAGATGTTCATACTCTCAATGCAGAGTGGATTCCTGTTGATCAAGCTGAATCGTATACTATTTTACAAAAAAATGAAAAGACTGGAAAAAACGACATATCCAGCCAGACAGGTACAATATATCCTCTCACAAATCTGGCCAAAGAAAACGATCCATACACTTTCCAGGTAAAGGCCTTCTCTCAGGGATCATATGGGACATTTAGTGACGTTACTTCTTTTGCTGCACCAACAATGAATTTCGATTGTCTAATTGACTCTTCTGTCTACCTGAATGTATCATGGATAACTGTGCCGGAAGTAAGTAATTATTACATCCAGGTTTTTAAAGGATCTCTTGACGCTTCCCCTGTGTATGACATATTTACAGATCAAGGAGAAATGAATAAAAAAATAACAGAACTTGATCTAAAAGAAAATGAAGTATATATAGCAAGGGTACGCGGTATTGGCGTGGGCTGTGTAGGGGAATGGTGCACACCACAGCAAATAACCGTAAATGTTCTTGCCATGCCTGTAACATCCTTTGCCTTTGATATAGCGGCAAAACAGTTTAAATTACAATGGGCAGATATTCGAACCCAAGAACAAAAAGAAGCAGGCCTCGAGATTATATACAATGTACATTTTTATAAAAATAACAGTACTGAACCTTTTGACAAACAAACAACGAAGAATCTGTTTTACCCTATAGCTGATACGTTTATGGCTGACAACAATATTTACGAGATAAAGGTTCAGGCGACTGCAGGAAGTTCATCCGGGAATTGGAGTGCCGTTGGCCAGATAAATACCCCTTCAATAACAGAGGTCTGGTACGATTACAATACAGGGGAAATTACTGTCCAGTACACAGGAACTAATAACGCTCAGGGATACCTGGAAGTTTTCAAAAACCAGGAAAATGTTCCTGACTATACTGTATTCAGCGATAGACAAGAGCCAATAACCCATGCTCCTGCGAATGCTTTAGAAAATGATCATTACATCCCTCAAATCCGGGGGATGTTATCCGGATTTATAACAAAATATTCAGAAAATAACCCGTCCGTAACGATATTCCAATTGATAGGCCCGGAAATTAATTCCGCAACAGGTAGCCTTTCCAATCATTCAATAACAGTAACATGGAACTTTGATGATTCTGCCATTAGCGGTGTTTTATACAATATTGAGTTATGGAACGACAATAGTACACAGATGCTTTTAGACGGTAAACTGGTATCAGCCAAGACTTATACTTTTCAGAATGCCAGCGTAATCACTGACAAAAGTGCTTACAATGTCATGATCCAAGCAGTAAAGGGAACGTCTCTTGGAAGATGGAGCGGCTTTACATCTGTTGCCATTAATGCCCCGATTCCTGTGAGTAACATCACGTTAAGCTCTGATAACCAGGCGAATATTAATGTTAATTTTGATTCAAGTGAAAGTGGTGCCATATACCAGGTGACAATTTTTATTAATGGCACAGAGAAAAAAATGCGTGAGATTACCATCACTAGTATCACATTTAGCAAAAATGAAACCGGCGTAGAAACTGGAAACTCCTATAATGTTAAAGTGCAGATAGTGACTATAAAAGATTCAGAAAAAAGTATTCCAGTTGAAGAGACATTTCAGGATTTTATAATTGAAGCAACACCTCCTAAAACAGATCCGCCTCATGGAGGTGACCCAATTAACCTTGTTACAGGAAGCTATGCTTATTCTCATTGCGACCTATATGTACTGTGTATAGAACCCCTGCAGTTTATAACCTATTACCAGACTGATGTACCGCTTCCTGATGAAAGTAGCTATTACAATGGCAAACCTCTGGGGAACAGGTGGAACCACTCATATAATATTAGGATTGCACTTACACCGGACAAAAAACAGCTTTACGTTGTATGGGGTGATAATAGTGTGGATAAATATACAGTACCTGATTCAATAACCGGAAATTATCCCCCCTTGAATGCCCGCCGAGGATACAACCTGGTTTTTGGATCAGACCACATTTTCTCCCTCACAGTTAAAAACCAGTATTCTTACCGTTTTTCGGCCGATGGTAGGCTGACATCCATAATATCTCCGGTGGGGAATACAGTTTCCTTGGAGTATGAAGGAGCCCAGCTTAGAAAGATACAACTCGATGAAGCTCATTACCTTGAGCTACATTACAATTCAAGCGGGCTTATCGAAACTGTTTTGGATAACGCGATGCGAACCATTAGTTATGAATACCAGAATAATAACCTAGTTTCAGTAACTAACGTTAGAGGAAACGAACGGACATTTGAGTATTATGATAAGTCCCTTGTGAAAAATATATCAGATGAAAACAGTCATGCTTTTATCCAGAATGTGTATGACGAAAATAATAGGGTCATTTATCAGAAGGATGCGCGAGCAGTTGCTCAAGGGACAGATTATGGCATTACAGTCAATTATACAGCAATAAAAGAGAATAATCTCGATATGGTCGTTGCTGATTATAAAGACAGATCAAGTTGCACAGCCCGTTTTAAAAGCTACTTGACTAGCAATAATTTAAAAGAGGTTACATTTCAGCTTGGCAATGGGAAAATGAGAAAAGTATCACAAATATATGATGCTTTCAGTAATCTGTTAAGTGAGACGATATATGAAGGGATGGCATCTGAATACAATGACAGCAAAGGGAATAGAATCACCTATACATATGATAATAATGACAACTTGCTTACCATTCAGGATGCTTTGGACCAGGTAAGCTCCTACTTCTATGATAACAATAATAATCTTGTAAAAGAAGTAGACACCCTGGGAAATACTACTTTCTACAACTATGACGGCAACCTATTGAAGAAAATTACTGATCCGCTGCAAAGAGTGATGAGTATAGAATATCATAATAAAGCTGATACTGGTCAGGAGGGGCTGATTAGTTCAATAACTGACGTTGCCGGAAATATCTTCACATTTAAGTACGCTAATGGTTACATGACCGAGGTTTGCAATCCCCTGGGAGAAAAACGAATATTTGAAAATGATCAGCTTGGCAGGGTTCTTCTTGATACAATTATAGATGCAAGTGGCACCATTTTACAAAAAATTAAGTATGAATACTATTCTGACGGCAGGTGCAAAAAGAGAGCAGTGATGTTTGCCAACCAGCCTGAAAAAGAGTCGTTTACAGCAAATTTCACTTATGACCCTGTTGGTAATCTCAGCAGTGAAAGCGATGCGGTAGGAAATATCACGAACTACCAGTATGATCCTAATGATCTCCTGAAGAAGATTGTGTACCCTGCAATAAGCGGTCTTGAACGGGAAACAACCTACCTGTACGATAAAAGCGATCACCTGCAGCAGATAATGTATTCAAAAGACGTTATACAGCAGTACCAGTACGATGAATTCAGCCGATTATTGCAGTTCACCGATGCAAACGGAAATCTGTACACAAAAAACTATGAACAGAATTATCTTCCCAACAATACTTACGCGACAAAGGAGGTTGTTGCCTATCCATTAACAGGCAAGGGCGAAACACAATGTACTGAGGAGAGAACCTATGACTCTGCAGGGCGCTTAATAGCTCTGAAAAACAGAAGCAACCAGCAGACGATCCTGTTTTACGGGAAGGAAGAATCATCAACAAAAGGAGTTTTTAACAAGGTATTGACGTGGACACTCCCTGCACTGGACGGTCAGGAAACAGGATACATAATAGTTAAAAAATTTGATGCTGTAGGGCGATTGATCTATGTAAAAAATGAAAAGGAAAATGAGGTCTCTATTACCTACACAATACAAAATGATGCAGCAACCTCCACAAAACAAGAGGTAGTGACAGAAACTGATAGCTTGGGAATTCACAGGGTTTCTGTTAAGGACGCACTTGGAAGGGTTGTCTCTATCAAGGAGGGTAAGGATTATCTATGGAATGAACTCAGGTACCAGTATGATGCCCTGGGAAAAATAATCTTTACTGGAGAATATAAAGAGGAAGGTTTTGTTTTTACGAAGTATACTTACAGGTATGACAGTGCAACAAAACATGTGCTTCTAAGTAAGGGAAGGCCAGGCGATGATCAAAGTGAAACCGTGCTTGAGTATGACGGACTTGGTCAGCTGCTCAAAGAAACTGATCCTCTAAATAAGACAACCTGTAGAACATATACACCCTGGGGTAATATACTCACTTACACAAATGGTCGCAACCAGGTATTGACGTATAATTATGATACAGCAGGAAGGTTTATGGGGATACTCCTTCCTGATTCAGAGGGGATAATTACCCATAAACTGGACGGCAATAGCAACCGTCTTGAAACATTGTTGAATGGTGTTAGCAGAATAAAAAGGACCTTTGACACCTGGAACCGCATGACAGGCAGGGAAGACAGTGAAAGCAGAAAAATCTTATACCATTTAACGCCCGATGACAATGTTGACCTGCTCACATATTCAGATAATAAACAGGTGCGTTATACCTATGATAACCTTGGACGGATGTCAAGTGTCACAGACTGGAATAACAGGTTAACTCTTTATAAGTATGATCCTGTTGGCCACGTGCAGAAGATTAATTACCCTAATTCCTACATTGCCACGCTTGCATTTGACACAGGCGGAAGGTTTACTGGCATAGCTCACAGCAAAGACGATATTATTATTGCCAGTACACAGTATACACTTGATGCACTTGGGAATAAAACAACATGTCAGTCCATCAACCCTATAAGCCCTGGATTTTTATCTCAACGATTCAAGGCGGCGTATAACGCAGGTAACCAGATAGTTTCCTATGATGACGGTCGACTGTTAAACTACAACGGTGGTCAACAGTTAAACTATGACGATGATGGTAATCTTGTCACATTGCCTTCTGAGCAGGGTATGGCAACATTGACCTATGACTGGTGCAACAGAATACGCACAATTAACAATGATTCCTATACTTATGATGAGGATGGTCTCAGGTCATCGATGACAGTCAACGGCGTAACAAGAAAATTCGTTTATGATATCAATGGTTTTTCATCACCTTTGATGAACTTACCTGTAAATAATAGTATTTTTTCCAGTGTCTTTGCTGAAGAGGATTTCACAGGTACTCTGGCAATGGTTCAAAAGTCTAAGGCACTTCTCAACTCCCTCGACCGATTGCTGGAAATTCGGAATGAAGAGGGAGATATACTTTATCGCTACGTATACGGCAACGGTCTCATAAGCCAGGAGGGAAGTGATGGAACATACCGTGTCTATGCATTCGATACGCGGGGAAGCACAGTCGCCCTAACAGATGAATGTGGAAGCATAACAGACCGTTATGCTTATGATATCTGGGGAAATTTAAGCAACTCCCAAGGGAATAGTTTCAACCCATTTTTGTATAACGGAATTTACGGCGTGTTTTATGACGGGAACAGACTCCTGTATATGCGTGAAAGATCTTATTCTCCGTACTTGGGGCGCTTTTTGCAGAAAGACCTGCTTCCTGGCAGCATGTTCCACCCGCAGTCACTAAACCGCTATGCCTTCGTGAGAGGAAACCCTGTCTCCATGATTGACCCCTTGGGGTTGTTCTGGAAAGACGTTGCAATCGGATTTACAATTGGGTTAGTTGTAGGTGTAGGGATTGGTCTTGCAGCAGGATTAATTGTCGGTGATTCTGGAGCTATAGGCGTCGTTGCTGGTGGACTCATTGGAGGAGGAATTGGTGTTTTTGTTGCCGGACCCGTTGGCGCTACAATAGGAGGTACTATTGGAGGCACTATTGGGGGGAGCATAGGTACTGCCGCTGGTACAGGAATAAGCACTTCAGGAATAACTACCACGTCTAGCTGGTTTGCAAGATTTGCAAGCAACATAAGATACTTTTTCCATAGCTCCAGATTTACGGAAGTTGAATTAGAATTATTGCATCCCCATTCGGCATGAGTAAAAAATTAAATTAAAGAACGAGGTAGGTTTTCATGACAACCGGTCAGTATGATGATAAGGTGGATATTTACAACGGTCAGGTATCATTCCCCGTTGTCATAGCAGAAAGAAAAGGGCGAAATGACCTGGAACTATCCTTACAGATAAATTACAACAGTGAGCTATGCTATAATGTGACTACCTGGAACCTGGAAGCACCTACCGGTTCTCTTGGCCTGGGATGGAACCTTTTGACTGATTATATATTCGTCGACCTGCACGGAAGCGCTGCCCTGTCGAGCAGGTCATACTATATATATACAGATGGGACTTTGTATGAACTGGTGTGCGTGAGGGAAAAACCAGATCAGTATCTTGAATATAAGACAATAGCCTACCAGTTCTGGAAGATACTCTATTATCCTCAGCAGGAAAAATGGACAATTATAAAGGAAAACGGAGATACCTTTACATACGGCGATATTAATTGCAGAAGAAATGCATTACAGTGGGGCGTGAAATATCGGAACTGGTTAGGTGACAGCAACTCAAACAATGGACAGGAAAGCATAGCAATTATCTGGAACCTGAATTCCAGAAGCAACAGGTTCAATGATACAATACTTTATTCGTATCAACAGGAAATGCAGTCAACAGGTACAGCTCAGGGATGGTTCTATACCCAGGCCAATTATCTGGAAAGCATAACAGGTGTAAATGGAGAAATAATAAAACTCAATTACAAAAATAAAGACCAGGACGAGTATCAGGAAGCGCATACAAATCCTCCTTCGCCAAATGCGTACCAGAACAGATATGAAACAAAGTACCTTGACTCGGTTGAAGAAATATCGCAAAATGGAACAGTTCTGATTACCCACAAATTCGAATACGGGTTTATAGGTAGCAGTAGTTTAAAAAAGAGGTTATTGTGTTCAATAACAGATGTTAATAAAAATAATAAGTCGTCGCCTGCCACACTCTTCGCCTACTTTGGCCAGAACAGCGCAGATGGTGTGGACAGCACCACCATATATAACCAGACGACTGGAGCTTTATATGGGGCATTGAAGGGAGTGATGCTGCCTGAAGGGGGAATTATATCTTTCCAGTACCAGGATCTCGAGATAGAGCGTTCAAGCCGCACCCTATCAATTACCTCGCCTATTGCTAGTGGCATTACCTATAGTAAACCAAGATGGTATTTTGAAAGTGGTTATGCAGCAGTAACCTGGCTTGGGAGCAACGCTACAATTGCACTGCAAATTTATACCTGGGATGGGCGCTGGCTGAAGTGGGAATACAAGGACATCCCCCTCGTCAGTTCTGCAGCATATGACGGCATCACGGTTGCCACGAATAATGAACTTTTTGTTTTATATACAGGCTCAAGAGTCTACCCTTTTTATCAAAACAGGGCCAGGTTGGGGGAATGGATACAGCCTGCGGTTCCATCAGGAACTTCGACAGTTCCTTATTATTCTCCAGGGTATGGAGATGAAAAGGTTACACTCGCAGCAGGAACTCAATTTTGTACACTTATGGGAACAAGTAGCGGAGTATTAAATCGTTATACCTTTACAGCTTCAGGATGGACAAGTGAAACGCCGGTTGCATTAGATGGAGGGAGTAAGGCAGTCTATTCATTGGCAGCGAAGAATAATTTCTTGGTGGCCGGATGCTGCTCGAATAGCGGCAAAAACCTGAGGTTATGCCTTTATTCTCTTGATGAAACAGGGACATGGCAGTCAACTGAGTTTACTGAAAGTATTGACCTCTCGGTTGTAACAGGAATAACCTTGAAAGCGGAAGATACCTTTGCAACTGTACAGCTTGTTATGAATAAGGGAGGGATGAACACTGTACAGTACATGGCTTTCATGTGGGATGAAACATTCAGTACCGTACAAACGTACACATTCTGCCAGCAGGCGTACTCCAATGGTCAGGCAATTGTCGACCTGAAAGTGAAAGGGAGCCTTGCAAGCATTGGGCAGAAGATGTATCGTTTTAATGGCCAGGAATGGATATACTGTAATCTAAGTAGCATAAGCTATTCAGACCAAGTACAGGTAATGTCCCTTGATATGGGATATGATGAAGTTGCACGTATAATAAAAACAAACAGTACATCACCTTACACATATGACCTTGTAAAGTATAATGTGGACAGTGAAAAGTGGGAAGTATCTGACAACATGCATACCCAGCAGGCTACGATGGGAATGACATGTAAGGTAGCGGTGACAAAGAATTATGGGAGTAATTATGTAATCTACTGCAACAAGATATATTACGAGCAGCCTGATCATACTTGGAAAGAGACATTTACCATCCCAGATACCCTCACAGACCAGGATATACCCACTGCACAGGTGGAACAATCCAGTTACCTAGCATATCAGGTACAGACCGGAACCGGTAATGTGAAAACAGTGGTATACCCTCTAAAGAACGGCACAGTTATTGACACTCCCTTTGACTTAATAAGAGAAAAGATTTACACAGATTCCGGAGTTTCCCTGCTGGGAACAAATGCCTTTGTATCATATACCGGAACATATGATGAAGCGGGTAGCATGACTCTGCGACGTGTAGTCACGGAGAAATGTAAAGATACGCAGATTGTGTACGTGGTAAAAAGCATAACAGCCAATAATGGTTATAATAGCCAAGTAACGGGCTTTGTATATGATGCAGCAAGCGCAACAGTGGATGCAGGAGGGTATATTCCCAGGTTTAATAAAGCAACCATAATACCGGGTGCAACCAGCATCGCAGAGGCAATCAACGGGTATACGGAAGCATATTTTTTTAACGGCCTTACTCCTTCTGAGGTACCCTCGTTGCCATACCCTGTTGACAGTACAACTAATGCTCTGGATTATTATAGCGTTATAGAGGGAGCGGGATATAGATCAAACATTTGGCGCATGGGGTCTATGTCACCTGCTGACACGGTTGCTTCAGTAGCCCAGTTCTGGTGGGTATATGAAACTCTCCTTGGTAAAAGAAGTAAGGGATTTTACGCGAGGCAGAGAAAGGAAAAGAATACGATAGACGGCGTTAATAAAAATAAGCTTATGGATTATTCCTCAGATTCCGGTCTGATTGTACAGGTCACTGATGAGAATTATGATTTAAACGTCAAACAGCAACAGTATATACAGCAGTTCACCTACTGGTGGGAGATATACGACAAAAATCGGAGCATGAATATGCTCACACCAGTTGTCAAGACCTGGCAGAAGATAAAGCAAGTCGAGACAGGCGAGGAAATAACCAAGGGTATAGCAATAAGCACATGGTGTGAAGACTGGGGGCACGGCTCGGGACAGTGGGCTCCTTATAAATCGTACCGCGCCTTAAATGCAACACCGTCGGAATTTAACAACTGGGAAGTCAATAGCCCCGAACCCGGAGCGGACTGGCTGAAAGAAAACACCGTGCTTTCGCGCAGCAAAAGTGGCCAGGTTCTTGAAGGAGAAGATGTGGATGAAAGGAAAACCACTTTTATTTATACAGCAGATGAATGCAGAACAATTGCCAGTGTAATAAACGGTGCGGCGTCAGGTGATGAATTCAGCTACCTGGGATTTGAGTTGTATGAAAACATGAAGACCTGGAACTGGAGTGAGACAGGTGCTTCACTCGAAGATAACATCACAACAATTGATTACCATACAGGAAGCAGATGCCTTAAACTAAATCCGGGAAAAGGAGTAAAGGAAGGATGTTATAGATTTATCCAGCCCATAGATCAGTATAAGAAATATGTTTTCACTCTCTGGGCTAGGGTGGAAAATGGCTTTGACCCGTCACAAGGAAATGCACAGGTTGAGATTACTTATTATAAGGCAGCGGATGACACGGCAGTGGAGAGTTGTGTCATTGACCTGTCCGGAGCGCTCAAAGAATGGAAGCATTTCTCAAAAGCCATTGACCTTATGGAGATAAGAAAAAATAAGATTTTAGATCCTAAAACTGTATTATATTTTAAAATATTTGTGTACAACCAGAATAGAACAAACTATTTCCTTGTGGATAATTTCAGGTTTTCACCTGTTGAAGCTTTGTTTTCAGCGACAGTATATGATGTGTCAGATTATAAAACAGTAGCCAGACTGGATAACAATACCCAGGCGGTGCAAACTGTGTATAACTGCTTCAATGTACCTGTGGCAACATGCGGTCCCTTAAAAAGGGTCAATTCTTTAACCATAGGTACATATTCAAGGACATTGTTTCCCAGAGACCAGTTCAACGCCAACTATCCCAACAGTACTACGCTACTGAGTAGTTCCTGCGATAGTTTCTTTTTCGACTTTCATGATAATAACCTTGAAGGCTGGGAGCTTGATGACGAAAATTGGTCAATAGACAATGGTGAACTAACCTACAGCGGAACCAGCACCGATCCATTGGGGAGCAAAGCCACTCTATCAAAGGTAGCATATACTAACTTTGCAACTCGCGTAAAGGTTATACGGAACAAGAACTCGCTTCCTGATGTGGCGATGGGGAATGGAGACTATTTCGTCCAGTGGATAGAATCGACAAAAGAGTGGAAGCTAGTAAAAAATTCGGATAACACGCTTATAGCAGTCAATAGTGATATAGAATTCAAAGAAGAGTGGCTATATTTAATTGTAGACGGCTTTATCGTGTTTTTCGCAGATGGAGTGGAACTTTTCAATTATAAATATGAACCTGGTCCGACACCTGCGAATTACGGGAAATTAATCCTTTGCTTAACTAAACCCGGAGCATTTGATGAAGTAGTGCTATTGCAGGAACCGCAGCTCTCAGTGATTTTCAGAGACGGTTTTGGTGATGCAATGCAGACTATTTCTCTTGTGGGGAAAGAGGTTGAAGGGCCATTCCAGAATCAATATAGCGTAATCAATGAAGGAGTTTTTTATGACAACTTGGGACGTATACAGTATAGCAGGAACCCTTCTACTGCGCAGCTAATGATTGCTACTCCCCAGGTAGAAGCAGCAGATAACAACAGCATGGTACCCCAATTGCTTCTGGGTAACCAGGATACCTATCTTTTTAACTCGGATGGGGAGCAACTTACACAGCAAAATTATCTCAAACTTGTAAACAGTTACACAACCAACAAGTATGAAGCATCACCTTTGAACAGGCTCACAGGGATCATACTGCTGCGTGGCAGTTCTGACTCGGTGAATAATTTTACTGTCACTATTCAGAATGGTAGCTGTGCATCTCCAAGTGTGCTTGATGCTAATAACGACAATGATATTGACAATATGTATTTTGTAGAGAAAATATCACGAGTAGAGGCCTCTACAAGAAGTGATACAGACATAACAACAGAAAAAATAACAATTCGTGATATGCAGGGGCGAGTTATTAAAACACTCAGTGGGAAAAGCGGAGGTCCTTATATAGTCCAGGGCTATGATTATAACCTATTTGAAAATAAAACAACAACATATCAGCCCAATTATTATAATCCCCCTGAGGGTTCTGATGCCACGATCTGGAAAGAAGACCTTGAATATACGTTTGATGGCCTGCTAAAGAAAGAGACAAACTCAGATAGGGGAAGCGCGACGTACATGTACGATACAGCTAACAGGCTCCGCTTTACCCAGAATGCCGAAGGTCTGTCCCTGACACCACCGCAGATAGCGTATTACAAGTATGACAGTTTAGGCAGAGCGATAGAAACAGGATATATCCAGGATGCGAACTATCCCTGGAGCGACCAGGGAAAACTTCAGCAGAAAGTAAATGTGCAGGATTTCCCAATAACCGATGCGTCGCAGAGTAATGATCCGAATTACGCATCAGGGAATTGGAAAGCAAAAAGCGACTATGACCTTGATACAGATAGCGTTGATATACCATATACACTGGGAAAGGTAACTCGGGTTCAGGTCAACAATAGCACAGAACCTGATGTAACGAAATATCAATACAATGCCTATGGAAATATTATCAAAAGTTCCCATGCCATTAACGAGTATGAAAGTACAGCAAATGATTTTATCTATAAATATAACAGCCAGAATCAGCTTAAAACAATTATATATCCAGTGAAGGATTCCCAGGGCAAATCAATCGAGGTGGAATATACCTATGACAGGATGGGACGCGTGGCCTCAATTGGTAAGTCTTTTGACGGCACAGGAGTGGTTGATCCGTCTAATCCGCCGAAACTTCTTGAAGAGTGTTATGCCATTTACTATTATGATTTTTACGGCAGACTAATAGGTGAAAGAATAAACGCAGGTACTAATCCTGGTGTGAACAATTCTATAACCAAGAAATATTCGTACAATGATGCTGGATATCTCGTATCAATAGATAATGATTATTTCAATGAAGTCCTTGATTATTTCACGGATGGAGGATACGATGGAACAAAATATTATAATGGAGCAATAGCCAATACCAGATTTTTGTATAAGCCAAAAAACTCACCTGTGCCTGAACCATATATTACTCAGTACCAATATGATTCCTTCAACCGTTTGACAGTGGGAGTAAATTCTTTAAAGGACGCCTGGAGCCTTAATCCCTGCGATGCACCCTATGATGATAATGGGAATATAATCAGGTCAAAGCTAGGAATTACCCTTAAACAATATAACTATGTACTGAGCGAGCAGCAAAAACGTATCAATAACCAAGTACGTGATATTACCAGCACGGTAAATACAGGAATAGATTTTGAAGGTGTAACACCCGGCACCATGAGTTCAGGAAACTGGATCTGGGGAAGCAACAACAATGGTCCCAGTGCAAGTGGAATAGGAACAGCTTATTGTCATACTGGTACTCAATCTCTCAGACTTGCCGGGGGAAGTTTGGCACACTATGAATACCTGAAATTTCAATCCTACCTTGATCCAAATGTTATATGCACTCTGAGTTACTGGATAAAGACAGACGCAGATTTCAGTGCAGGCATTGGCGACGCGGCCTGGTTTTTAGTCATTGGAACTGCATCAGGGAACGTAATTGAAAAGAAGATTGGTTTGATAAACCAGTCTGATGCATGGACACAAGACAATGTACAGGTGGATATGAAAGCTCTATTCGTGGGTATAAAGGAACCTGTGGGGTACATTGAACTGGAGCTGCGCAATTATAAAAGAAACCAGGATGACGTAGGCGCAGGCCCCTCGTTTTTTATAGATGATATTACCCTCAGTGGAAGTGCTACGTGCAGCAGTTATACGTACAATCAGAATGGAGCTATAGTCTCATCCCCTGCAAAAAATATCAGCACTATTACCTACGACCCTGTGATAAACCTTGCCACAGGGATACATATGACCGATGCCCAGGGTAGCAAGCTTCTCTTTAATTACGGGGAAAACAACCAGAGAGTTTATGAAAAATGCCAGAATAGCGACGGTTCAACAGTATTCCTGGAAAAGCTTTACCTCCACGGATTGAATTCATACCCATTAGTAGAAAAAACAAAAATAAACGGAACGGAAAAAACAGTCTGTTACCTTTATGGACTGAATGGAATGCTGGCGTATCTAGATGATGGAAAATTATATTATCCATTGAAAGATCATCTCGGTTCAACACGATTGTTAATGGAAACGGACGAGAATGAAAATATTAAAAACATTATAAACTTATTCGATTATCTTCCTTATGGCCAGATGATGCGCAGGCAGGATATCAGTTCGACACAGTACCTTTATACCGGCCAGGAGTATGATTCTGAGAGCGACCTATACAATTACCGGGCCAGATTATATGATGCAGATCTGGGTCGATTTTATCAAACCGATCCTGCAGGACAGTACCCTTCACCCTATACTTATGTGGGAAATGACCCGGTGAATTTTATTGATCCAAGCGGAGAACGGGGTGGTCCAGTAGTCGGGAAGTTATCGATCTGCACTGGAGATCAGCCTGATAAGTTTTATATTTGGCAAAATTTCAAGTTGTTATCGTCCATATATTTTGATGCGCTTATTTCAGGATTGAATCTCAAGAGTAGTTTACTTAATGCACCATTAGTGAGTTCTGCAGCGTATAGCTCAAAGGATAGTGTAGTTACTTCATTATTTGGTTATCATGCTTGGTTGGAATACATTCCTAACGGAACAAATCAATTAAATACCTTGCTACAGTCCAATAAACTGGTGGTGGATCAGATATACCCTCTTGGACCGAATAAAACAACTATCGGTACATGGGGTAATCAAGAACGTAGACAATTTATAAATCAAACACATTATATACCTATTCCATATCAAGGTGTATACTATAACATAGAGATCCATAATAAATACCCTAAGATTACTAAGCGAAGTATTGATGTGGATGTAAACGACCTCAATGTCTTAGTGACCTTTATTATGAATAATGACAAATGGTTTATGACGGAAAACTGTGCCGATTTTGCCGCAAGAGCTTGGTATAATGTAACCGGCGAGGAATTAGCTTATAAATCGATGTTGTTATTTTCAAATAAGTGGATAGGACTTCCAAATCCAAGATCACTTACTACAGGTATAGATTACGCTAATAGTAAAGGTATTTTTATAGTAAAAGCAATATCCGGCTTAATCTTAACAGCATTCAGTTTTATCGCTATGCGATATCTATATAAAAAGCATAACTTATTTGCTCCAAGAATTTGAGCAATTTAGTCTATATGAAAAACTAAATATGAAAGCAAAAACAGATTTTTTAAACCAATATTCAATTCCGTTTTCGCTTAAAACTCAATAATTTTTCTCAGTATACATCAGTGAAAAATATTCTCTAATACTCACTTTTCGCAGATGTCTTTTCAATTTTAACAATTTTCTTTGCTATCGTTTTTTCTGAAAAACTCTCTGGTTACTCAAACAGGTATTTTTGAAATTTCCTAAAATTTTCGACGTTTTACCTTCATTGAAAACTACCAATCCCATTTCCCGAAGATTCAGCTGAGACAATAACTGAAGATTTTTGAATCATTCTCCAAAATCAATAGCATGAAAAGTGTTGTTTTTTGAAGATCTGCGGGAAGTCGCTTCTTGAGTTTTGTATAGTATTTTCAAGCTCTGGATATACTTCGTGATAGATCCCATGTAATTATTTATAATTGTGAGAACTTCAACCATTTTCAGATCAGGATAAATCGTACTTCCATGTCGAGGTAAGCCACTACATTCCCATTTCGCTTTCAGTTATGTGCCAACGCGATTGTATCAGATGTGAGCTTATCCGCGTTTAAAGGCATTAAACCGGAGCTTACAAACTTCATATAGTCAGCTTGCATCTCTCCGGATTCGTCAATGACTTCTATCTGCTGAAGTCACAAATATCATCTTATAAACTGTCCTTCTTATTTTCATTCACCTTCTCCCAAGTACAACATAAAAAGGATCAAAAGGCCTGATCAGAAAGGCCTCAGAAACATTGGATCTATATATTCGATTGCTCCGTCCCCTTTAAAACAACCCTTATTTCTTCTTTCCGATTCCAACAACAGTACCCTTCCATTTCTGGTTTTTGTGTCTGACAGCCATTCCGGTTTTAAAAGTTTGTGTGTTCATCTTGTTATGCTCCTTGTACGTTACTACAATAAAGTATATAGGCCTAAAATATATAAACTTTATTCCTTTATATTAAATTAGAGATGAAACTGAATAAGTGATATTGGAGTGTTTTTATGATAGATATATAGAAAAGTGATTGTTATTTTCAGTCTAAACTATATATTATTTAGGCCAAGTTGTGGTATTGAATAAGAAAGACCGGATAAGATAAAAGGAGTAGTAAAATGATTCAGAAAAAAGGAAGAGCAACAAAATGGTAGAAAATTCAGAAAACCTCGAAAGAGCAACAATATCCGAGGCTTACTTAATTCTTGAGTCCTTCAACCTGACAAATGAGGAAACTTGCAGAATAGCACAACAATGGCAAATAGGAAGGCTGATTCCTGCGATACATGAGGTGATCTATGATCCTCATTCTCTGTACCTTGGGAAGAGAACGCACCTGCGAAAGAGAGAAAGGAAATTGATTAACCCCTTTTGGTGTCATAAAGTTTATAAAGTTTAAGTCTACTATCTAAAGAATATGACTGGAGAACCTAAGAGACCGTCTAATACAGTACCCATGAAGATATTATGTAGTATGGTGATAATTCCGAATAGACATGATGAAGTAGAATATTTCAAAGTGGATTCTAAGGGATACCCTATGCCTAAAAAAACAGCATACGCAAACAAAGAAGTAACTATTATAGTTGGACACAAAGAGCGAAATAACCTTATGGTTACGCCTGATGACCGTGTATTCACTGGCGTTTTTGGGAATAATGGGCGCCTGTCTTCCGTGGGAAAAGATTTAGAAGGGCAGGAACTTACGGTTATTGTGCATATTCCTGACGAAAATTGATTTTTTTTCACTCTTTTAACATGAGAACAACATATCAGGCATTAAACTCCAGTCGCGGTAAAATCAGGTCAAAAGCGGTAGTCAGAGGGCCTGGTTTAGTAAGAACTCGTGCGTTCGAATCGCACCTATCGCACTAAACTTTTTTTAATAGCTCTTATTTTTGCTCA
>CAYSZA010000018.1:0-22284 GCA_964435275.1 uncultured Methanosarcinales archaeon
AATTGGAACACTGGTTTTTCCTATAATAAGATAGTTGAAACATTGGCTTTTCCTGTAATAAGGAATTATCTCTGAGGTCAGAAGCTTGGAAATGCACTAGACTTATAAACGGTGGAGATTTCTCAGGATAAAAGAAGTATTAAAAAGTAAATTTTTATTTTTTCTCAATAGTAGGTTTAGAGACAAAAAGAGAACGGAAAAATAGATTAATCTTTGACAGTTACTATTCCGAGAAAAAGATTGAAGTGGTTAGAAAAATAGAGATTGGGAGAAAATTCAAACAACCTCTACATTTAAACTAAACATCGTCGTTCAATTTCAGAAAGATATGTAATGATTAATTTTCTTAGATCGTTTATCTTTGATTTATTCAAGGGGACTCCCAATAAAATTATCCTGCTTTTAGTATTTGAGAAGGGGAAAACATAGTCTAATTCTGAGATATACGGCTTACCGTAAGGATAACATAAAATTCCAATTTTGTTAATATTCTTTGTGAAAGCAGTATATGCAAGTAACTGATGTATGTCTCTTCTATGTTCTTCTTTTAACTCTTCAGTATCGCTTTTAAAGTTAAAGAGATGAGATTTGTATTTAGCATCTATCACGATATCCAAGTTACTCTTCATCAAAATTATATCAGGTTCTAGATAACTGAGACTCCAGAGTGGGTTAAAATGCGAAGAGCGCCTAATTTTATAATTGTTTAACTGGGTTGCTCCGATTTCTAAAGAAACCTGTTTAAACACAAATTGAACATACTTCTCAAAGAGAAGAGAAAAATTAATTCTCCATGAAGTAATCTCTTCAAAGTTTCTTTTCAGAATCTTGTTGCCTTGATCTTTTAAATTTTTAATAAGAATAGGATCTGAAAGATGTATTTTCAACTCATTAGTCTGTTTTTCAGGAAAATCATACAATAAATTATCCAAATAAGTCAGGACTTCACGATATTGATATTTAATGTTTAGAGGAGTTTTAAACGAAGTAATTTCTCCTTTTGAAATACTGTAAATGTACTTCAGCTCAAAAAACTCGCTATGGAGCTTACTTAGAATATTATCGCTACAAGGGAAAAGCAACCTTTTCACAGGATCGTATTCTTTTTCAACGTATTCCTTCCAATCAACATGAGATTTTGGATACGTATATATTTTTTTGATCTTTTGAAATTTGTTCCAGTTAGTTTTTACTGCTTCTTCGAACAGTTTTACAAACTTTATAGCCTCTAAGTATAAAGGAGGCCTCATATTATTCTGCGACAAAAGAGGAATAGAATGCTTGAATTCGGGAAGTATCTCAGATTCCAACAAGTTTACGATCTCAACGTATTCTGAAAACTGGTCAGTTGCAGAGGTATATCGAGGCTTAACTGCAAAATCTCCTATTTGCTTTCCAGTATCTGGAGATCTAAGTGGAATTGCGCCAATAAAGCGATCTGACCTAAAACTTAAAGAGACGCTTTTTCCACTTCCCTCAATTATGGGAGTTACTTCAAGAAAATCAAAGTTATCCTTATTGTAATCAACGAACTTCTGCAAGTGTTCAGCCAAGTATCTTCTATCAGCATTCTTAAACCATTTTTTTGACAGAAATAATCCTGAAGTAGATTGCGATTTTTCAGTTAGGCAGGGCATTTCAAGGAAGATATTTTCCTGAGAATTCATTCAAACAATACCTCACCTATTCGATCATAGAAATATTTGGCAAACCTATCCTTTGAGTTTACTAAAATGCCCTCAGCAAGGTACTCTCTAATAAGAGGAAGCAGTTCGTATTTTATCCTGTCTTTCATTTCCTCTTCATTTTCAGCAATAAAATAGGCTTGACCAGGTTGTAACGGCAATTCTTCGCTACTAGCATACCAATTGAAGATCTCATTAAAAGCCAAGAAATCTTCTTTGAAAAATTTGTTTTTGCCTGTCAATTTTATTGTATGAGGCTTTAAGGTGTACCAGGCAAATCTTCGCCTTAATGCAAAATCAACAACGGCTAAGCTCCTATCTGCAGTATTCATCGTACAGATTACATAGTAATTTAAAGGAATTGTATTTACTTTATAATTGCCGCCAATGTCAATCTCTACAAGTCTTTCTTTTTCTTCTGACTGGTATTCAAAAAGATAAAAAATTGGACCTAAAATGTTCGACAAGTTTGCCCGATTAATTTCATCAATAATCAAAACAACCTTTTTTTCAGGATTCTCTTTAGCCTTTTTCAAAGATTCATAAAAAATACCCCTTTGCTCGATATAAGTAACCTCTCCAGCTTCTAAATCTGGTTTTATGCCATAAATAAAATCACTATAACTCGTTTCAGCATGAAATTGTGTAAAGAAAGTTTCTGCGTTAAGCTTGTTTGAAATTATGTTTGCTAATCTCGTTTTTCCAGTTCCAGGAGCACCTTGAAGGACTACGAACTTTCGTTTTAAAACAAGCTTTAATGCTTCTTCTTCATCATTTATGTTTTTAACTCTTGATATATCAGAGATTGCTTTAGAGACAGCTTTTCTTTGTTCTACATTCCGGGGAAAATTTCTCAGTTGGGCATAAGCTGCAACAAATCCTGCTATGAATTTTCTGCCTACCTCGGATTCAGGCTCCCAAATAATCTCACACGCTAATTGGAGTTTAGAATAATTTTTTAAATTTCTATCTATATTTGGAATCTTTGACGTAAATTGTCTCGGCAAACTCGATTCTATATCCAAAAAAGATGTTTTACAGAAGCCATCTTCACTAACGATTGAGGAAAATAGTCTTCTAACACCTGGCAAAGCTGCAAGTTCATAATCATTTTTAAATCCAAGTGAGCCAACAACAAGTGAAATTAACCAAGGTCTGTCTTCTCTATCTGGAAAGATGACTAAGGATAAATCATGATAAGGGCCTGATGGTTCTTCTTCTGGGGAAATCAATCCAAAAAACGCTCCACCTTGATTGATAGCATCTTCTTTTGTGTTATTTCTAAATATGTAATCATTCAAAACGTCTTCATTTTTTGCCCCAAAATTCTCGGCTAATTCTTTGACAAATTCGATAGTTCTTTCAATTTTGTTCATCTATACCATCTTAGTCCAAAATCCTTGGAGGACATTTTTAATTTTTAGTTATTTTTGAGTAATAAATAGTTGCCTCTTTTATCTATTTTTGAGTTTGTAAGATAGTAAATGAGAATATGATGTAGAATAACTGAAGAATCGAGCATTTATTTTATAAGAAAAGCTGAAAAAGCTACCAAGCAGCCTTTTTAGTTCAGACGTTGATTTATTAAATAAGTAACAATGTGCGATATATCTTTCGAATTTTTCTACAAATTAGAGATAATTCTTCCTCTCCAAAACTACACCTTTAAATCCCATCCCTCCCTTTTCTATCCCATACATTACTCTCATAACTTTATTCGGTGACATTTTTATGGAATTGAAATGCAGGCTTTGCAAATATTATCCTGAAGATTTCGGGGAACTTACGGTTGACGTTTTGCATATGGATCTGGTGTTTGATGTTTATGATGACAGGACGAATGTGAAGTCAGTTTTAAGGGTGAGGACAAAGGATAAGCCTATCGAAAAGCTGGAATTGAACTGCAGGGACCTTGAGATTCGGGCTGTGAGCTGCATACAGTGTGAGGTTTCTTACCGGTACCGGAAGGATAATGCGATTCTTGAGATTAATTTCGGGGAAGAGATTCCGCCGCATACCGAGGTTGCGGTTATTACGGATACGGTTTGCAGGCCGACAAAACACACTCTTGAGGGGCTGTACTATGACGAGACGCCGGCAGGGGCTCCCCCGCAGCAGATCACGCAGTGCCAGCAGTGGGGGTTCCAGAGGATTGTGCCGTGCATTGACGATATGACCGCAAAATGCACCTATAAGACTGCCATTATTGCGGATTCGCGGTACACGAATATGATTACTAACGGGGATGTCGTGGTTGAGAGGCATACCGTAAAGCCGGGGCGGGACAGGATCGTTTATGACAATTCGGTTACGCCGATGGCGACGTATCTCTTTTTCCTTGGGGTCGGGACTTATGCGACTTTCAAGAGGGAATTTGAATATCCTGACGGAGGCACTTTTATGCTGGAATTGCTCGCGCCGCCGGCATCCGAGGCATCCGCAGCCGAAAAAGCGCTTGATATCCTGCACGATGCGGTTATGTGGGTTTACCTTTTCACAGGGCCCGAGCAGTTTGATGAAGAAAAGCTGCCTGTCAGGAAGGAGATATGGGAGCTTGTCCGCAGGCGGGAGAAGATGAAATACGAGGCAAAGCCTGATGCTACACTGGAAGAGCTTCAAAAGGTAAGGGACAGGCTTGCCGAGCTTGACGGAACTATTAATCCGGGATACAGGTACACAGGCACCGTATACAGGGAAATCGGGATGCAGAATTCGGATTTCGGAGGCATGGAAAACGTCGGGAACACCACGATTACCACGAACAAGATAATGCCTTTCCCGCAGACAACTGATCCGGCTTTTGAATATATGGTCCGGGTAAAGGCGCATGAATATTATCATAACCAGAATGGGTCCGAGGTCACGGGAAGAAGCCCGTTCGAAATCTGGTTGAATGAAGCCGTGACAGTACATATCGAAGAACAGCATCACGCCTTTTTCTTTGGCGAGGATTACCAGAGGCTCAGCAGGGTGCTTGAGCTGCTTGCGCCTGCCTCCGGGACATTTGCCCTTGATTCGGGGGCAGCTTCCATGCCAATCATTCCTGAAGGCTTTAACGACCCAAACGACCTGATAACCGCGGTCACCTATGTAAAAGCTCCGGAATATGTTCGCATGGTAGAGTCTCTTCTTGGACAGGAGACTTTTGTCAGGGGCCTGGACAGTTATTTCAAAAAGTTCAGCCACTCCAACGCAAGTACCCTGGACTGGATCGAAGCTATGGAGGAGGCAAGCGGACAGCCCTTAAAAGAAATGTCTGAGACCTGGCTGAGACAGACAAAATTCCCTGTAGTTGAGGTTTCAGCCGAATATAACAGGGCTGCCAGAGAATTCACGTTCTTCCTTAAACAAAAAGTTCCGGCAGGCGGAAAACACTGGGAATTCTCGTTCAGGGCAGCCCTTGTTGACGAAAATGGAAAGGACCTTGCAAAAGTCCTGGAAAGGGTCAGCGGGGAAACAGCAGAGATTAAGATTGGAAACGTGGACATGCCCGCCTTCCTTTCCCTTAACAGGGGCTATTCTTTCTACGGGAAACTCGTATACAGGGCGAGCCAGGACGAACTCCTGATGCAGGTAAGGAAAGACAGCGATACCATAGGCAGGTTTACGGCTTTCTATACCCTGGTTGACAGGGAAAAGCTCAGGCTTCTCAAGAATCCGGAGTTAAGGCCATCAGAAGACTTCATTGAGCTTTACTACAGGCTTCTGAATGACCGGCAGCTTCTCGAAAAGGCAGGTGGACAGTTCCTGACCATTTTTGAGTCCGTGGAAGACGAAGAGTTTGCCCACAGGTACCAGGCACTTTACGATGTAAGACAAAAACTCCTGAAGGCCGTTGCCTGGAAATACAGGAATTCCGTAATCTCTGCCTACCGCTTCTTCGAGAGTATCTCAGCTCCGAGGGATTCTACCCTTGAAGAGACAGCAAGGGCAATCAAGAGCAGGCAGGCTAAAAACGTCTGTCTTGGCATCATTGCAACCCTGGACACTCCAGACATCCACGCCATGATAAAACAGCAATTTGAGACTGCAACCTGTGCAACGGATCGGCTGAGCGCATTTTCTGCATACCTGAACAGCTCGGCACCCGACAAAGTAGAAATCCTTAGAGCCTTTGAGGCGGAATCAAAGAAAAATCTTGTTGCCTGGGAAGCTTTCCTTTCTGTAATAGGAAGCAATAGCAGCATTGATGCAGTCGAACTCGTCAGGGAAATGGAAAGATCGGATGCATTCAGGATCGAACAGACAAATGACCAGCGGGCCCTTTACGGCAGCTTTTCCCGCAACCGCAAAAAATCACTCCAGACCGAAGAAGGCAGGGCTCTCTTTGCAGAGATCCTGAGAAAACTGACTCCTGTAAACGAATATAGCACAGTCAACCTGCTCAACGCCTTTGCAGATATAGACCTGATGGAGACAAAATACTATATTCCACTGGTAAAAATTCTCGCAGACATTCTTGGAGAACTTGACGCCCAGAAGTTCCCGAGTGTATATAACCGAATCCGGAAACTCCTTCTGGGAGCTCCGAAAGCTGTCAAAACATACAGTACGGAACATGGAGAAATTTCGGGTTTGCAGTCTGGAAATGATGAGAAAAAGTAAACTCATTGTTAGACCTTTTTTGCTCCGGTATTATATCACCGGAGCAGAAGTTTTATCGATTTTTTAATCAAATTCTCACATTTCTTCCGGCAATTAAGCTATATTCAAACGTTATTTTATAGACAGGAAGATGCAGCTTCATTATATTCTGAAGTTTGTTCAGTAAGTTCATGATACAATAGCCTTGTCTTCCTTACTTGAGTTTGTAAGTTTTACCTTTTTATCCTGGTGTTTTTTGTGTCAGTCCGGAGAGAGTGAATTTAGAGAGATAGTATTATTGTAAGCTGATAATTAAGACTTTAAGAACCTAATTCGACAGAAGCATAAATAGCATAATGAACAATTGGCTCCTTGCCTCTGTTTTCTTCATACAATTGAAGTTTCTTTATTATACTCTCTAATTTTTGCTATTTTCATTTTTCCTGAAAAATTCTATGTCGATGCAATACATTTTTTATAAGACAATACTTTATCAATTAGTAAATTCTGTCAAATTCGGGTTAAGAATCATTTTTGCGTTAAAGCTGCCTGCATTTGCAGTAATATGTGCATAAATATTATGCAGTACAGATTATATAATTGTTATGCGATATAGTATGCTTAGCTACTCCGGTAGTGTTAAAGGGGGTATGAAATGAGTGGAAAAGCTATTGAATTAGTCAGAATGTTTATCGCTTTATTAGTATGTACGACGATAGTTGGAGAAGTCTCTGCAAAAATGTCTGGTAGCGAGAATGCCAGTGCCTCTGAGTATTGGAGGCCAGTTGAAAAGGCTATGGGTGAAAATGGCAAGATTAGCCCGGAAGGTGCTATAAGGTTCGATATACCAATGAGTTCGAAGGTAACTCTCGATGGCATACAACTGAATCCGGCTTCAGACCGAACTCATGATTTCGATTTCATGAGAGCAGGAGATAAGGCAATGATGGTCGGTGAAATAGGAGTCACGGAAAAGGAAGCAAAAAACGTATCTAAGATGGTTCTTCAGTCAGGACTCCAGGTAACGGCACTACATAACCATTTACTCCGCCTGTCACCGCATATAATGTGGCTACACATATACGGTTATGGTGATCCTGTAGATATGGCTGAGAAAATACGCAATATCACCGATTCTGTCAATGGTAATTCACCTGCCACGAGTGAAACTAAGGGATTCCAGAGTAAGGGAATTAACACAACTAAACTCGATCAAATCATCGGGAATAAGGGCTCGGCCGATGGAGGAGATTACACCTACAGTATTTCCAGAGCCGATAAAATACAAATGAACGGCTATGAACTGTCCCCGATTATGGACGTTTCAACCATGATAAACTTCCAGCCTCTGGAGAATGGTAGCGCGGCAGTTATCGGCGAATTTGTACTGGAAACTAACGAAGTTGAGCCTGTGATACAGACTCTGACAGACAATGACATTGAGGTCACAGCCGTACACAGTCATATGCTAACCGAGCAGCCACGGCTATTCTACGTACATTGCTGGGCTACAGGAGATGCTACCGAGCTTGCAGGTATCATGCGTGAAGCTCTTAATGAGACAAATAGTAAGATAGGAAGCGAGAGTTCTTAAACTCCGGTCGCTGATAATAAAAAAAGTTTAATCGTGGGATATATAACTAACACCCTCTTTTTATTTTTACTTGAAGATTTCCTGCTTTCTCTGGAGTTTATTGTTTATGAGGCTATTATCTACTTTTGAAACTTAATGTCAAAAAATGAAGTTATTTAGGTTGTGAACAGGGCGAGAAATCAAAATTGTGCAGGGTGCCTACGCAATCAAAGGGATACTTGACTTAAATAAAACTTTCTTAGTCTAGATGTCTTCGGGATAAAAGATATATTAAGTGAAGAATATATAATCGATAAAATAAAAAGATCTGGATGAAATTCTCAGAACTTTTCTGTGCAGCATTAAAACCCTAAGTTTTGAAATTGAGGTCTATTCTGAAGCAGAGTACTTTTGGAAGGGTAAGAATTGGTACTGGAACTCACTAATGTGATCCTGGAGATTTTTGTCAGGTTCTTCGAACTTGTGAGTGCACTTCTTATTGTATACGCAGGATTAAAGGCTGCAGCTAAAATTCTACTTCTGGAAGCCTTCAAAAGACCTTACAGGTATGAACAAATAAGGAAAGAATTTACAAACAAAATACTCTTCACTCTTGAACTTTTAATAGTTGGCGATATACTCGGAACGGTAAGAAATCCTACAGTAAATGACCTGTTACTTGTTGGATCTATTGTGGTAATCAGGACAGTTCTTGGTTACTTTCTGAGTAAAGAAGTCAAAGAATATCAGTTTGACTGAAAGTTTAAGTTAATTCCGATATTTACTTCCTGGGGAGTGTAAAAGGTTGTTATCTGAATTGTTTGATAATTTTCTGCTCTATTTCGGATTGATTTTCGAGGCAATAGGGACAACCATTATTATTTACGGAGGGTTGAGGGCAACAATTCAGATTTTACTCTCTGAGGCATTAAAAAGTTCTCAGAACCTCGAAAAAATAAGAAAGGAACTTACGAATAGAATACTCTTCGGACTTGAGTTTTATATTGTAGTTGCTATTCTTGAAACCCTTAGAAACCCGACTATACAGGATCTCACAGTACTGGGTACGGTTGTACTGATCCGGACGGTACTTGGTTATTTCCTCAGTAAAGAAGTAAAAGAATATCAGTTTGACTGAAAAAAAGGCAATGAGATTGCAGCAAGTACAAATTTTCCAAGTTTTAAGCTGATTTCACATTTGCTGACTCTGGAGAAAACAAAACCTGCTGTCATAGCTTTTTAGCTTCTCATAGCATTCCGCCTAAAAAACAATATTTTCAAATAGTTTTTAACTCTAGAAAAGTTTTGATTTTAAAACCGGAATGCTATTTTGGAGTTTAATTTTCGATTTTTAAGGCTGTTTATTTATAAGAGCAAATAAAGCTTGAAACAGTATAATTTAAAAGCAAGTAGAGTGTTAAGGATACAAAATATTATTAAACTCTAATATTATACTAATCCGAAATCCAGATTATATCTGTTTAAACTCAGATTATTATTGATTTAAATCTCAAGTTATACTAACCTGAAGCGGGTGCAACAAAAAACCCGACATCGGAATAATTCAAAATTACCAGACACAGGAGCAATTTAATGTATCACCTGAAATGTATCGAATGCGGTGCAGAGTATCCTAAAGATGAAGTAATCTATACATGCAGCAAATGTGATGGGCTGCTTGATGTCATTTATGATTATTCCTCAATTGAACTTGATATGGAAAAACTTAAGACCGAGTGCCCTTCGGTCTGGAAGTACGCAAAACTTCTTCCTGTAGAAAGGGAGCCTGTAACTATCAGGGAAGGAGGGACTCCCCTCTATAAATGCGACCGTCTGGCTGAGAAAATTGGGATTAAAGAGCTCTATGTGAAGCACGAAGGCATGAACCCTACAGGCTCTTTCAAGGACAGGGGAATGACTGTAGGAGTTACGAAAGCGCTTGAGCTGGGCATGAATACGGTTGCCTGTGCGTCTACTGGGAATACCTCTGCAGCCCTTGCAATCTATGGGGCAAAAGCCGGAGTTCCTGTTGTCGTACTTTTGCCTGCAGGAAAAGTCGCTCTTGGGAAAGTAGCTCAGGCCCTTATGCACGGAGCAAAAGTTCTCAGTATCCGCGGAAACTTTGACGATGCACTTGCCCTTGTACGCACGCTCTGCTCCCAGGAGAAAATCTATCTCTTAAACTCAATCAACCCCTACAGGCTGGAAGGCCAGAAAACTATCGGTTTTGAGATTGCAGACCAGCTAGGCTTCAAAGTACCTGACAGAATTGTCCTGCCCGTAGGAAACGCAGGAAATATTACAGCTATTTGGAAGGGCTTCAGGGAGTTTAAGAAGCTCGGCATAACCGATTCCCTTCCGAAGATGACCGGAATTCAGGCCGAAGGCTCCTGCCCCATTGTAAAAGCCATAAAGAACGGGGCTCCGGAAATCACTCCTGAGGAAAAACCCGAAACCGTTGCAACTGCAATAAGAATCGGAAATCCTGTTAATGCGAAAAAAGCCCTCACTGCAATCCGGGAATCTGGCGGAACTGCGGAGTCAGTTACTGACGAAGAAATCCTTGCTGCCCAGAAAGACCTTGCAAGGCTTGAAGGCATAGGTGTCGAACCTGCAAGTGCAGCCTCGGTTGCAGGGCTTAAGAAACTGGTTGACCTTGGAGTAATTAGCAGGGACGAAACTGTTGTCTGTATCACCACAGGGCACCTGCTTAAAGACCCGCAAACTGTAATTGAGGTCTGCGAAGAACCGACTGTTGTGGATGCCAGTATAGAAGCCATCCGGGAAGCCATCTTCGGAAAGGTGGAATAAGACCTTAAAAATGGATAACAGTTGAAGGATTGATATAACCGGGTCCCGGCTTTTTCAGTCCTTCCTGGTTTACTGAAACGGCTTACTGCTGCCAGAAACCGGTTACCGTTATTGTTTCTATTCCTACTATTGTATTAAACTTCTTGAATTGTATCAGATTTTATCAGCATTATAACTTTCAATATCATGAAATCGATGGGCGTGAACACGAATGGAGCAGGATTATAAGCCTCACGAGATCGAAAAGAAATGGCAAAAAAAGTGGAATGAGAGCCAGATTTTCCAGGCCGAGCCCGATAAGCGAGAAAAATTTTTCATAACCATCCCCTACCCCTACCTGAACGGGAACCTGCATGCAGGACATACCCGGACTTTTACCATAGGGGATGTTGTTGCAAGGCATAAACGGATGCTCGGGTACAATGTACTTTACCCTATGGGCTTTCACGTAACAGGCACACCTATTGTGGGGCTTGCCGAGCTTATTGCAAATCGGGATCCTCAAACCATGGATGTTTACGAACGCCTCCACGGGATTCCCGGAGATATTCTCCCAACGCTCGATACTCCCGAAAAGATTGTTGACTATTTCAAACGTGAATCCGAGAAAGCCATGCGTAATATCGGGTACTCTATTGACTGGAGACGCAAGTTTACCACGACTGACCCGACATATAAAAAGTTCATTGAATGGCAGTATATCCGGCTTGAAGAAAAGGGTCTTATCGTAAAAGGTTCCCATCCTGTAAAATGGTGCCCTAATGACAACAACCCTGTTGAAGATCACGATATCCTTTACGGGGAAGAAGCTACCATTGTCGAATATACGCTGATCAAGTTTCGATATAAAGACCTGGTCCTGCCCTGTGCAACCCTCAGGCCGGAAACGACATATGGGGTGACTAACCTCTGGGTCAACCCGGATGTAACTTATGTAAAAGTAAAGGTCACGCAGGAAAAAAGTGAGGAGTTCTGGGTTGTTAGCAGGGAAGCTTTCAGAAAATTGACTTTTACGGACCGCACAGTAGAATATATTGAGGACGTACCTGCAAAGTCCATAATAGGAGTAAAGCTCACAAACCCGGTTACAAGCGACGAAATAATCTCCCTTCCCGCATCCTTTGTCAGGCCTGAGAACGGAAGCGGAATAGTAATGAGCGTGCCTGCCCATGCACCTTTTGACTACCTGGCCCTTCGCGACCTTTATGATGTTGACCTGAGCGAGTACGGAATAACCGAAGACCTCAGGGAAATAAAACTGATTTCCCTTATCAAGGTGCCTGAGTTCGGAGAGTTCCCTGCAAAGGAAATTGTTGAGAACATGGGGATAACAAGCCAGAAAGACCCGAGAGCTGAGGAAGCTACGAAGATAGTATACAGAAGAGAGTTCCACGGAGGCGTCCTTAAGGAGATTACAGGAAAATACGAAGGACATGCTGTCTCCAAAATCAAGGATATCCTTACCAGGGACTTCATCAGCTCAAATGCAGGGGAGACTTTTTATGAATTCAGCGAACCCGTAGTCTGCCGCTGCGGTACACCCTGTGTCGTAAATATGGTAAAAGGCCAGTGGTTCCTTAACTATTCGGACCCGGAATGGAAGGCAAAGGTATACAGATGCCTCAGCGAGATGAGGATAATTCCCGAAGAGTACAGGGTCGAGTTTGAAAACAAGGTTGACTGGCTTAAGGATAAAGCCTGTGCCCGCAGGAAAGGCCTTGGAACCCGCCTCCCCTTTGATCAGGAATGGCTGATTGAATCTCTAGGGGATTCGACAATCTATATGAGTTATTATATCATTGCCAGGTTCATCGAAAATGGCAACCTGAAGCTCGAACAGCTTACCCTTTCATTCTTTGACTATGTGCTGCTCGGAAAGGGCGATCTGGCAGCCGCCAGTGCAGATACAGGACTAAGTCCGGAGCTTCTGGAGGAAATCCGCAGGCATCTCAATTACTGGTATCCTGTTGACCTGCGTTCTTCAGGAAAAGACCTTGTACCGAACCACCTGCTCTTTTTCCTCTTCCACCATGTAGCTCTCTTTGAGGAAGAAAAGTGGCCGAAAGCCCTTGCAGTAAACGGCTTTGTCTCCCTTGAGGGACAGAAAATGAGCAAATCCAAAGGCCCTATCCTGACCATGGAGAGTGCAGTCAGCAGTTACGGTGCGGACATAACCAGAATGTATATTCTTTCCACAGCCGAGCAGACTCAGGATGCAGACTGGCAGAGGACAGGGATTGAATCTGCCAGAAGGCAGGTGGACAGGTTCTATTCCTTTGCAAAGGATGTTATCGAGAGTGGAAAACGTCCAAACCTGAGTACGGAGCTGAAGCAGATCGATCGCTGGATACTTTCGAGAATGCAGAACTATATTCGGGAAACTAATTCTGCCCTTGACTCTATCCAGACCAGGGAAGCAATCCAGAATTCTTTCTTCCTGCTGATAAATGATGTAAAGTGGTACCAGAGAAGAGGCGGAGAGACCCTGCTCTACTACGTGCTGGATAACTGGGTCAGGCTTATGGCTCCATTTACCCCGCACCTCTGTGAGGAAATCTGGGAAGCAATGGGACACGAAGACCCAATCTCCCTTGACCAGTACCCACTCTATAATGAAGACCTGATAGATGACGGTGCGGAGCTTGCCGAAGAAGTGATTAAGGCAACCCTGGAAGACGTTGAAGAGATTATAAGGGTGACAAAGATGATCCCGCAGACGGTTCATCTCTACACGGCCCCTGCCTGGAAAGCCGAAGCCGTTAAGTGTGCATGCCAGATTCAGCTTGAAGGTTCCCTCGAGGTAGGCACCCTTATTAAAAAACTGATGGCAAATCCCGACCTCAAACGCTTCGGCAAGGAGATCCCGAAGTTTGTTCAGAAGCTTGTCCCGGAGTTCAAAAGCGGAGGCGCAGACAGATACGAAATCTTTACAGGCCCTGGCCTTGATGAACAGGTTCTTCTTAAAGAATCAGCCTCTTTCCTTGAAAAAGAAATCGGTTGCCCTGTTAAAGTCTACAGTGCAGATTCTCCTGCGTTTGACCCTGAAAATAAGTCAAGGTTTGCCGAGCCCCTGAGGCCAGCAATTTACATTGAGGGAAAGAAGGAAGGGTAAAGGTCGATAAATAGGAAAATTTGCTCAAACTGCTTCATCTAAACCAGAAAACTTTTACAACCAAAAAGATGCGGAAAGCACTGAGAAAATGTGTCCCGCGTCTACTTTCCTTTTTCATGTTTCCAGTAGTTTTGCACGTTTATTGAATTGTTCTCTTTAGTGTCAGGCCTGGAGACTTCAGGGTTATATTTCTTTTGAAAAAAGATATGCTCTCTTTATGAAGCCGATGTTTTCATAGAATTTATGTGCGTCTTCACGGTGAAATGCCGAATCAAGTTCGATTCTTTTGCATCCTTTTTTCTTTGCGGCAGCAATAACAGCATCTAATAACTCAGTACCGAGATTCAGTCGTCTAAATGATTTATCGATTATCAGTTCATTTAGATGTCCTATTAGGCCTTCCTGCCAGAGACTCTCTCTAACTACCAAAGAACAGAACCCGACTACCTTATCATCAATTTTAACGCACAGATAGATACAATCCGTAGATTCAATGCCAGCAGAAAAGATTTTCATTAACATACTGTAGTTCAATGTTTTGTTGGGCCAAAGCTGTTTAAGAAGCTCGATGATCTCATCAAAATCACTTAGTACAACTTCATAGATATCAGTAGTCATCTATCCGTCCTCGAATTTTGCTACCATAAAAGTTTTTTTCAGATAACCTTACTTAAATTCATAAGAATATAAAAAGGCAGTTTGGAGATGCTCTATTATCGGTGTTTTGGGATTTTAGTACCAGTAAAAAAATAGAAAGCCTGAAACTGAATAATGTTTATCTGGGTCAAAGAAAGCCTTTCAGACGATATTGTTCATAAAATGCGGCTTAGTGTAAAGAGAATGGAAGAAAAAGAGAAATGCTGGAATCAATAAAGCTCTATTCTCCTGTCTTCAAAAATAGGAATAGCCTTTCGAATTTCTTCTTTTCTTGACAGGTCAAGGTCGGAAACAATTACGCACTCTTTATTTCCTGCATCTGCTTTTACTTCCCCCCAGGCGTCGATTATCATTGAGTTTCCAAAGTAAGTGCAATCAGGAGCCGAGCCTGTACGGTTGCAGGCGATATGAGGGATCTGGTTTTCAATTGCTCTTGCCCTTGCAAGGATCTTCCAGTGTTCAGATCTCGGGTTCGGGAAAGCTGCAGCTGTTACAAGCAGATCGGAACCGGCAAGGGCAAGCTTTCTTGCGACCTCAGGAAAACGAAGCTCGTAACAGATCTGGAAACCGATTTTCAGGTTCTGTTTTTTTAGAGTTATGGGCTCGATTAGACTGCCTTTAGAAAAATACCGGCTCTCGTCCTTAAAGGGATGAGTTTTCCGGTAACTGCCTGCAAGGACTCCCGACTCAAAGCAAAAGCCGAGGTTGAAATAAAGCATAGAATTAGCGGAATCAGAATGAAAAAGATTTTTAGAATCCTCAGAGCTCCTATTGCTAGAGAATTCTTCCGAAGTGACTCTTTCAATTATAGAACCCATGATAATACAGTCATTGGCTTCGGAAAAACAGGCCAGGTTTTCAAGGATAGGGGAAGGTAAAGTTTCTGCCGCATGGTCAAAGTGCTCGTAACAAAAACCGGTTGAAAATACTTCGGGAACAACGATAAGTTCGGCTCCTTGGTTCACGGCTTCTAGAGCCATATGCAGGGCTCTTTCAAGGTTTTCCTGCTTCCTGCAGTGCAGCACATCCATCTGGACACAGGCAACTTTCATGTCCGAACCACCAGCCATCAATAAAGGTTTGAATCCTGTTGATTTGAAATCTCAAATAAGAAGAACCGAATTAAAGTGATGAATTTAAAGCAGTTAATTTAAAGGGACTGGCTTTTCAAATTTAAAGAAATAAAAATTTCTTAAGGGAGCAGGGTAGTCTGCTTGCTTTTTGCCACCAGGCCCTCAAGGTCAATCCTTTGTTTTATCAGCCCGGCAAGCACTTCGTTCGCAAGTCGGGTTACCCCTTCTCTATTTTCCCTCATTTCATACGCAGGATCATCGGGAGGGATCTCGATTTTTGTAATGTCGGCTCTGGCTTTTTTCAGATGCGCGTCCTGTATCTCACATACTATGCCCGGTTTTTCCAGGTACTGCTCAAGGTGTTTTTGAGTGATTCCTATAAGCTTCAACTCCCTGCGGAAACAGGGCCTTTCAAACAGCCTGGAAACTACATATACTCCCACAGGAATCCTGAAATCCAGGTTGATTTTAGCAAGCTGAGCCCTGAGAATAACATATAGCTCTTCAGGATCAGAAGGTTCCGAACATCTGGATTCCTCGCCTTTTTCGGATAGAGGCTCCCTGGTTTTTTCAGGCAGAGTATAAATTTTTGAAGGGGGAACTTCAATTTCTTCCAGAATTTTAAGGTCCCTGAGTGCCCGGAGATAGCCTGTAAGAACCAGACGGTGTTCATCTATGCCTCTTGCTTTCAATTCTCTGGAAAGCCCGCTGATAGAAAGCCGCCTGCCTTCAAGTAGTTCCAGGAGTTTAAAGTTGAGTTTTTCTTCCATCGGCACCGACATCATTTTTTTATTGCTGTTAATTAATTCTTCAGGCCTCAGGCCGGAAAAACATCGTCTTTCCGGAGCAACTGAGTAAATAAGCCCGTGTTTTTCTCAAGATTTGAAGAAAATCGGACCAATCCCTGTCCGAAGGGGGAGTAAGCAAGAAAATTGCAAAGAGTAATACACGATGTAATTATCCTGCACAATATAAAGCTTATGAGAGAACCTGTAAGGGTGAAGTCCAGAGAATTTGAAGAGACACTGACAAATCTGCATAAAAAGATTTGTTGAATTTTACGAATATATCTCAGACAGTTTGATCTGAAGAAAGCAAACCAGAAATCCTGTGGAACGAAAAACCGGATATAAGTAATGTACGACTTTTTAGAGAATAAATACTCGGAATTTTATGATGAACATAACCTTTTATATTCTTTTTTGTCTAAATAAATAATAACTGAACGTTTTTCCAGCAGATTTGAAGGGCAACACTTAAAAATGATAATTGCCATCTGGATTAAGCTTAAATTGATTGTTTCGCAAGGATGCAAAGATGATTACGAAATTAATTCCGAGAAAAGTATTCTTTACAAGTGGAGTTGGTACACATCCCGAACATCTTGAATCATTTGAAGTTGCACTTCGGGACGCAGGTATTGAGAAATTTAATCTTGTAACTGTAAGTTCTATCCTGCCTCCTAACTGTGAGATCGTATCCATAGAGGAAGGCCTGAAAGAGTTGAGTCCCGGAGAAATTGTATTTTGTGTAATGTCCAGGATTTCTTCCAATGAGCCGAGAAGGACACTCAGCGCATCAGTTGGATGTGCACTCCCGCAAAACATAAACAAACACGGATATATTTCTGAGTATCATGCCTATGGAGAAACCGCACAGGAAGTTGGGGAACATTCAGAAAGACTTGCCAGAAGCATGTACAGTACCTGGACAAATGAAACACCTATCAGGACTCTCAGCTTTCCCAGGTCATCTCCTATAGATGAGCGTGGAGACTGGATGACCGTGATATCTGCAGCGGTTTTTACTATCTAACATTAACAGGCATGCTTGCAATTATTTCTGAGTTTATTTATGAACACTGCTCCAGGAACATTAAAAATGTTCATCATGCTGTCAATTTCACACTCTTTGCTCCTGATTAAAACCTGAAAAATTAGTTTTCCTTAAAAGTTAGTATCTGCCGGACACCGTCCAGTGGAAGAGTCCATATATATTGATATTTAATAAAAAATATATAATTATCTAACGCTGTCTGCGTTTCTTACCGCCTGTTGCCGAATGCTTTCAGGTGTTAGAAATCACATGCGAAACTATCTTATCTGCTTATTAGGAGAATGGTATGCGTCTCAATGTATTCACAGATAACCCAACCGTTCCGATAGATGTAAAGGACAGGTCTATAAGCGAATTACTGGACGGAATGCTCAAAACAGGATTCCAGGGAAGAAAACTGGCCGAATCCGTTCAGGCCTGGCACAACATGTTAAAAGAAGAGAATATGACCGTGCTTATGGGCCTGTCCGGGGCTATGGTTCCTGCTGGCATGCGCCGGGTTATTTCCTATATGATTCGGGAGAGGATGATAGACTGCCTGGTAAGCACAGGAGCGAACCTGTTCCATGACTCACATGAAGCGCTCGGCAAGAAGCACTACGTGGGTTCACATCTGGCTGACGACGAAAAGCTTCTTGAGCACGGCGTGGACAGAATTTACGACGTTTTTGCAGTGGAGGACGAATTCAGGACCGCAGATAACCTGATTGCAGATTTTGCAGAAGAAATCGGGGAAATTTCCTGTTCATCAAGAGAGTTCATGTACCTGCTCGGAAAGGAACTTGTAAGGCGCGGAGCGGCAGAAGATTCTATAATTGTAAGTGCGTACAGGCACAATGTCCCGATTTTCGTTCCTGCACTTTCGGACAGTTCAATCGGGATCGGGCTTACCATTGCAAGAAGAAGAGGACTGAAACTTGAAATCGACCAGATAAAGGATGTTGACGAGGTCACGCACATTGTGGAAAAGTCAGGAAAAACCGGAGTAGTCTACATTGGAGGCGGAGTTCCGAAGAATTTTATCCAGCAGACCGAAGTAGTGGCTTCTATCCTTGGAATGGATGTCGGAGGGCACGATTATGCAATTCAGTACACTACTGACGCTCCGCACTGGGGAGGGCTTTCAGGATGTACTTTTGACGAAGCCGTTTCCTGGGGAAAGATCGCAGCCCAGGCAAAGAAAGTTCAGGTTTTCGTGGACGCTACTATCGCCCTTCCTATCGTTGCCCATGCATTGCACGAGAAATGCCGTGAACTGAAGCGCAATGCCCCGATTTTTGATTGGAAAGGGCCTGAAGGGCTTAATATTAATTACAAAGCGTAATCAAATTACAAATGTTTATTATATTTGAAAGCTTATAACATAAGACGAGAAGGAGAGGAGTAAATGGGTAAAAGAACTCGAATAATTAACGATCCTTCCTATTTAGTGCCATTACTCAGGACTTTTGGGTCAAGAACTCACAAAAAGATATTTGACGCACTTTCAAACAAATGGATGACAAAAACTGAAATTGATGAGTTCATAGGTGCGGACTCGTCAAAAAGCCTTCATATTCTGAAAAAAGCCGGGCTTCTTGAGAGCCAGTGGAGAGTTCCGGAGGCAGGGCAAAAACCCTCCAAAGAATACCACAGTTCCTATTCCAAGGTTCAGGTTAATTTTCAGTGTTCTTTTGAGGATTTGAGCGATATCATCATGCTGACCTTCAAGCCATACGAGGAGGTCAAAGATGCAATGGAAGAACTGGAAAGGCTGGTAGAAGAAGGCAACACCTCCATGAGCAACCTCACGCGGACCCTTAACAAAAATCCTTTTTACATCTGTGCTGTTGCTCGTAGATCTGAAAGACTTTCGGTAATGGGACAGAGGCTAAAATTAATTGAAGATGTAGAGGAGAATTACGATTGATGATCAAAATCCTCCAGACTAAAAGCGGAGTGACTAAATTTCAGGTCCTTATCGAAATTGCAGCCCACCAGCCGAATGTAAGACAAAAAGAGATTGCCGCAAAAATTGGAATAACTCCCCAGGCGGTTTCCGAATATATTAAAGAACTTGTAAACGATGGGCTGATAGTTACTGAGGGCCGGGTCCGGTACAGGATTACAAAAGAAGGTGTGGAATGGGTCCTTGAAAATGCCGCCGAAATGAAGCGGTATGCGCGCTTTGTCATGGAGGATATAATCAGCCATGTTTCAACCTGGACAGCCATTACAAAAGAGGATGTAACAGAAGGCCAGCAGGTTTACCTGAAAATGGAAAGGGGACTCCTGTACGTAAGCAGCACGGAAAAAACAGGCGCATCAGGTAATGTCATCTCCGATGCAGCTGCAGGGGAAGATGTAGGAGTAACGAGCCTCAAAGGTCTGATCGACCTGGAAAATGCTACAATTACAATCTGTAAGGTTCCCAGGATTGAGCGTGGAGGGTCAAGAAAAGTGGATATCGAACGCCTGAAAATGCTGGCAAGTTCAAAACCCTATATAGCAGCTATAGGTGTGGAAGCACTTATTGCCCTGCGTAAGATCGGCATAACCCCGAATGTTATGTTCGGAACCAATGAGTCAGTTATTGAGGCTGCATATCACGGGCTTTCGTCCCTTGTGGTCTCAGTGGATGAGCAGGTTTCTTCCCTTCTTAACAGGCTGGAAACAGAAAATCTAGAATATGAACTCGTAGACCTTACCCTTGAGTAACCCCTGCTAATTTTTTAACAATAAACCTCAGACCTGAGATTTCAGGTCAAAAATTTTATTTTTCCGGCAACCGCTGTGCCGCAAGCGTTGCGCCGCTTGACCACGCCGACCACGACGTTCCTCTGCTTTCGTAGTTTTCGGTCAAGCCTTTTTTCAAAAGGCTTGCGTTGCGCCGCTTGACCACGCCGCAGCCAAGGATTTTTCGATCAAACTTTTTTTGAAAAGGTTTGCGTAAACCGTTGCGCCGGTTTATCACGCCTCAATGTCGTTTTTGATCAAACTTTTTTTGAAAAAGTTTGCGAACAAACTTTTTTTGAAAAGGTTTGTGTAAACCGTTGCGCCGGTTTATTACGCCGCTACTAGGGTTTTCGCTCAAGCCTTTTTTCAAAAGGCTTGTGATCAAAACTATTTCCAAAAGGCTTGCGCATAGATTTATCATTAAATGGCATATTTAATGATCAGATGTAATAATCAGGAGGTTTTCCATGAAGCTGATTGTGCTTTCCGATACTCATCTGAAAACCGGAGAAATTCCCCAGCAACTTAAAACGCTTCTTGAAGAGTGTGATATTATAGTCCATGCAGGGGATTTCAGTACTGTAGAGGCCTATCAGGTCTTCAATACCGGTGGCAAATTAAAGGCAGTTTTTGGAAATGATGATGCTTCCGAACTTAAAAAACTCCTTCCCGAAAGGCTGAAATTCGAGGTAGAAGGGGTAAAGATCGGAGTTGTACACGAAGGAGGGCTTTCGGTTACTGATACGACTGCTCAGGGTTACCTCGCAAAAGAAATGGAGGTAGATATCCTGATTTTCGGCCATCTGCACAGGCCTTTGATAGAGAAAAGAGATATCGTGCTTGTCTGTCCCGGTTCTCCTACAAAACCCAGAATGTCAAACCCAAGTGTTGTAGAACTGGTGATCGAAAAAGGGAGTATTAACGGCAGGATAATTACTCTTGAGGGAGATACCTGTGATTACATTAAGTTTCGGGATTCTCTGAAAAAAAGCTCGCAGAAAGAAGACCTGAACGAAAAAAAGGTTTGAGTCTGAAAGTGGCAGGATAAGCCTGGAGAAAATCACAATCCAGACTACCTGTGTAATAACCCTAACATTAGCCCTTTTTGCTTGTTGAAATCCGGCACATGCCTTGCTAAGCGGGATCACATAGATGAAGTTCTCGCAAGCCAGGCTTACATTGTTTCGAGTTTGAACATAACGCCTGTGCCCTGAAGGCTCAGATATACCTTATCCCCAAATTCAAGAATTTTCTCGACACTGACATTGCTGTTCCAGTTGTATACAAAATCATAGCTGCCCTGCATGGGTTCGAAACCCAGAGACATCAGCCGGTGGTTAATCTCTGACGGGCGGGCCCCTTCACTGCTGAACCAGACCAGTAGATAGGTTTTCACAGGATCATCTCGTATCAATTTAATTATTTTAGCATCAAGTTTTATTCAAACACATGTTACTCATTTTATACCATGTTTCGTTCATTTATCTATATTTTGCCTCTTCTGGCTCTGAGGTTGATGACAATAAAAAAGTTCACTTAAATACATAAGAACTTAAAGATTAGCTAAGAAAGATAGCAGGGAGAAAAGAAAAAGGAGAAAAAAAGATAAAGACCCCAAAAAAGATGACAGGGAGAAAGGAAAGAAAAAAAGAAACGGAGGTTCCTGTGATAAGCTGGTTTTCTAGATAAAAAAGAATCGAGGGGTATTTTATCCCCGGTTTTAGTATGGAATGATTTCATTCTTTTCGATTCATTCTTTTTCTTTGAGGGACTCAAGAGCCTTTTTGACCATTTCACGATAGGAATCCGTGTCAGTCGAGTAGTGCTCTTTAGCAAGTTTTGAGTTTGGGTCTTCCTCTGCCTCAATTGCCCTTATTCTCTCAAGAGTCTGCTTTGCGGTATCGAGCACCCAGAGGTTCCTGGTAACTTCATCTACCTGCTGGATGGATTCTGGGCGGATAGAAGTCAGGACGTTCCCGTCATCTGTAGTATAGGTACTGGTTTTGCCCACAACTGCCACAAAAGCTGGAAGTTCACAGTCCGCAAGAAATTGAGCTGCCTCAGGCTGGTACTGTCCTGCATAAATCAGGAAAGAACCGGTTGGATCCGAGACCCTTCCTCTCCAGTATTCGGAGTCAGTGCCGATATCTTCCTTTTCGATAAGTGTGCCAACAAGGAAGATGCGGTTTACCTTTGCCCCTGTGGGAGTCAGGACATACTGAGGGGCATACTGATCAC
>CAYSZA010000019.1:0-21747 GCA_964435275.1 uncultured Methanosarcinales archaeon
ATTCTGTACAAACACCGGTCCCGTCCTGAAGGCTCGAGTGCAGAGTTTACAATAACCTCCGAAGGAATCCGCTAGATAGATACATAGTTGGAAAAGTTCTTAAAAAGGCACGTTAAAAACTCTTCTGCAAAGAAAAGACTTAAGTTAGGGGCAGGAAAAGTTCAAATTCGGGACGGAAAAACTTAAAATTCCCGGGTTTTCCGGGATTTTTTGGGAGTTTACTTTTTACGAATCTGTCCCCGGGTTTTAACGCTCCCGGGTTCCGGCTATAAACTCTTCGGTCCTTCTGTAAGCCTCATCGTCAGGGTACTGAATGGCCGGATGCTTCATAAAGTAGGAAGCAGGAGAATACAATACTCCTCCTATCCCCCGGTCAAGAGCCAGCTTGCAGCAGCGAATGGCATCGATTACCACGCCTCCGGAATTAGGAGAGTCTTCCACGGAAAGCCGAAGCTCGATATTCATGGGCACGTCCCCAAAAAGTCTGCCCTCCATTCTCAGGAAGCATACTTTATTGTCTTTTTGCCAGGCTACGTAATCGCTGGGCCCGATGTGAATGTTTTCGTTTTCAAGCTTTCTAGAAAGCACGGACTGGACGGCTTCGGTCTTTGATTCCCTTTTGGAAGCAAGCCTGTTCCTGTTGAGCATGTTAAGGAAATCCGTGTTTCCCCCGGTATTTAGCTGATATGTCCTGTCAAGCTTTACACCTCTTTTTTCGAAAAGATCTGCAAGAATCCTGTGCGTGATAGTGGCTCCAAGCTGGGCTTTAACGTCATCGCCAATGATCGGAATATTCTTTTCCTCAAACCTTTTTGCCCACTCAGGATTGCTAGCAATAAAAACAGGCATATTATTTATAAAAGCCACACCTGCTTCAAGGGCACACTCAGCATAAAAACGGACTGCTTCCTCAGAACCCACAGGCAGGTAATTGAGAAGCATCTCGGCACCCGAATTCTTCAGTTCGTTTACAATATCAGCTTTTGTGGCTTCCTGTTCCTTGCTGACAACAAAGGTATAACTTTCTTCATAATTTTTCATATGATCCGAGACCCCGTCAAGAACCCTGCCCATTTTAACTTTTACACCTGTGGACGGAATATCAGGACAAAAAACCGCTGTGCAGTTCGGGGGAGCAAAGATAGCCTCGGAAACATCTTTTCCTACCTTCCTGGCATCGATGTCAAAGGCTGCAACGACTTTGATATCTCCAGGTTTATACCCTCCAATTTCCCTGTGCATCAGTCCTATGGGCTCTCTACCTTCGATTTTATAGTACTCAATGCCCTGTATCAAAGAGCTTGCACAGTTCCCGATTCCTGCAATTGCTATTTTTATTTTTGTCATAAGCGCTTACTCTCCGATGAATACTCAGATTCTTATAAACCGCATTAATTAAACGACAGATCTTTTACGATTTCTGAATCCACAGATTCAAGGATTTACGGATTTAAGGTCCCTGAAGTTTAAGAATTTATATTTCTGAAATTACGACTTCCTGTATCTCAGCTATGGATTTTAAATCTTGTCTTATTTGCTCTGTTACTCTATAAATCTATTATATCTAAGTTTGCCTTTCGGAGAAAAGATATTGTTTTATTTATATATGGTTGCTATTTGCTAGTTTTTTTATAAGTAAAATATTTATCCTGAATGCTGGCCGCCTGAAGCTCTACCTGCTACAATTTTTCCAGTTATTCTTAAGTTTAAGCATAACTATCATTTAACATAGTTTCATTTTGATTAATATAATTTTTTTTGAGCTTTACATGTTGCGCGAGTAATCCAAAGAAGAAAAGGCAATGGGCCTGCGAGTTGCATAAGTTTTTATCTGATGGGAAGCTTGAAAGGAAAACCGGAAATTTCTCCGGCAGAACCTGATGCTTACATTGGAAAGTGATCTAATGAGGACAATTGACTGGAAGGATGAGTCCAATTCCGTGGTACTGGTAGACCAGACCTTACTCCCTAAAGAATACAGGATAATAGAATGCAAAACCCTGAGCGCTCTCTGTGAAGCTATAAAATCTCTCAGAATAAGAGGTGCGCCTGCTCTTGGTGCAGCAGGAGGCTTCGGAATTGCCCTTGCAGCTTTCCTTAGTGGGGCCAGAGATATTGAAACAATAACAAGAGATCTCGAAGTTGCGGGAAAAACCCTTAAGTCAACTCGCCCTACGGCAGTAAACCTTAGCTGGGGTGTGGACAGAGTTCTGAGAGCGGTTTCGGATGCATTTGATGTTCAGGGGGTCCGGGACATTGCTCTTCAGGAAGCCAGGGATATTGCGGAAGAAGATGTAGCTACCAACAAATTGATAGGCAAATTCGGGGCAAAGTTCCTGAAAGATGGAGATACCGTACTCACACACTGTAACGCAGGCAGGCTCGCCTGCGTAGACTGGGGTACAGCCCTTGGGGTTGTGCGTTCGGCCATTGCTGAAGGCAAAGCGATTAAAGTCATTGCCTGTGAGACCAGACCTCTGAACCAGGGAAGCAGAATCACTACGTGGGAGCTGATGCAGGATAAGATTCCAGTAACCCTTATCTCGGATTCCATGGCCGGATGGGTAATGCAACAGGGGCTTGTAGACAGCGTACTTGTAGGAGCTGACAGGATTACCCAGGATGTTGTTTTCAACAAAATAGGCACTTATTCCCTTTCCATTCTTGCAAAAGAGCACGAGATTCCCTTTTATGTGGCAGCCCCTATCTCTACTTTCGATTTCAACGGCTGGGAAGGAAGTGTTAAAATCGAGATGCGAAGCCCGGATGAGCTGCGCTTTTTGGGATCTGAACAGCTTGCACCAAAAGACGTGGAAGTCTACAATCCTGCTTTTGATGCAACTCCTATGGAAAACGTAACTGCGGTCGTTACTGAGAAAGGAGTGTTTTACCCACCCTTCCTGCTGGACGAAGTACTTGTTTGAGAATCGTCCTTTTCAAGCGTGCTATAGTCTCATTCCAACCTTTCTGAATACCCAGGATTCAAAATTTCTATGCTGGGTTTATATATCAGAAATGTAAATTATGTGATGATTACCAAATTTAACAGGAAATTTAACAGTTGTGTTGAATTTTCTAATTTTCAACGGTTGATCTCTAGATCATCGTTTTCTTATGCGCCAAAAAAATCTATTACAGGAAATGAAATATAGGCGATGGAATTCATTCTAATTAATGCATTCATACAGGTGTTAACACATGGCTAAAAGATCAGGTACCGGGCTCCAGTCCTCTGCAGGGCTAATGCGTTATTATGAAGCAGATAAAAATGCAGTTCATATCCAGCCCAAGACAGTTCTTATTGTCGGCGCCGTTACTGGCATAGTAGTATTATTTTTAAGTGCTGCAAACGGTCTCTGGCCGTAATCAGATTTTTCTCCGGCAGGGTTCCCTTGAGCAGGCAAAATTCAGGAAAGAAAGGAACCAGAGACAGGGCTTCTTCAGGGATCAGAACCTCCAAACCCGCAGTTTTTCTTCTGGGTTTTCTTCTTATACTCGTGGGTGTTTTTGGAATCCTGTACAATCCTGCCGGTTCTGCAGACGCTGCAGCTCCTTGGGAGGTTTCGGAAGCAGGCACTCTGGCTTTTCCAGATAGAGAAGAGCCAGTATTTACAGCTCAGGAAATCGAAGACATATACGCCCCTGAAAACTCCGATACTTTAAAACTGCTGTCATTTGAAAGCCGGGGGGAAAGAATCCAGGCTCTCTTAAGAATTCCTGCAAACTCCTCTTCTTCTCCGGGCCTGGTTCTACTGCCTGGAGCTGGAATCAGCAAAGAAGCCGAGCAGGGCCTGGCTGCGGAACTTTCTAAAATGGGGTATGCAACTCTTACTCCCGACCAGCGCAATCTTGGCGGCATAAACATTGACAGAGACCTTGAACTTTTCAGGGCCGGCCTTGAACCCCTTCAATATACTATGGTTTACGATGCCCTTAAAGCCTCAGATGTACTTGCGGCCCAGCAGGAAATCGATCCTGAAAGGCTTGCAATCCTTGGGGAAAGTAATGGCGGAAGATTTGCAGTTCTTGCCTGTGCTCTTAACCCTTCTTTTAAAGGAGTTATTGGAATCAGCACCGCTGGTTATGGTACTGAAGAAATCGATCCTGCCATTGCAAACGATCTTGAAGCTTACCGCTTCTACCGCTCAATCGATCCGGATACCTATCTTCATACTCTGCCGCCTGCCAAATTCGTGCAGATTCATTCTTTTAATGATACCGTGATCTCCCACGACCTGGCAATCCAAACCTTCGCCCTTGCAAAAGAACCAAAAGCAATGTATAATGTTACTGAGTCAGTACACGGATATACGGCCTCAATGCGCCCATATCTTGAGAAAGAACTTGCTCTTCTTTTGAACTAAAAAGACATGGGCTTCTAGCCATATTTATTGAAACAAAAGTGCCTTCCATATGAAAAGTATTTTGCGTATGAAAACTTCTCAGCCGCTCTCAAGCCTGCAGGAAATTCACGGAATTGGTGAAAGGGTAGCCAACAGGCTTATTGAACACTTCGGAACTGAAGAAGCGGCTCTTCAGGCTATTTGCGAGGGAGATATAGCTTCGCTTTCCGAAGTCAACGGCATCAGCCATAATTTTGCCCTTTCCCTTGCCAGAGATGCCAGGTCCAGAGCTGAAGGCTGCTCAATTTCCGACTTTCTCAGGACAAAAGAAGCCCTGGAGCTTTATTCTCGCCTGCTTGAGCTGATAAAAGGCTTTGCCCATACCACACATGCAAGGGATAAACTGAACCTTTTTTACCCCTTACCTGTTTCGCACATGGATCTTATCCAGGAGAGACAGGCTTTCATAGGAGAATATCTTGAACTGGGAGAAGCTTTTTCCGAAGATTCCGAATTTCTGGAATTGCTTACCAGGGTCAGGAAACTTAAACAGATACCAGCAAACCTAAGGGTCAGAGACCGGATAATCCTGTGCGGAGATTCAAAAATCCTGGAAGCAGCTAGAGGAAAATTCCAGACCTTTTTGCCTGTCCAGAGAGTAGAAGATCTCTCGGAATTTGTGGATCTTGCTAGAGGTTATTCAAGTGTGATTGTCTTTGATGATACCTATCTTGGCTTTGACCTGCCTGAAGGTATCGAACCCGAATATTTCCAGGACCTTTCCAGAGCTGAGTTCTGGCAGGTTTTGCCTGAAAAAGAACTGGCGTTTTTTGCGCGGAATCTGGATTGCATTCGGGCCTGTCTGAATATAGTATCGGCTCTGCGCTCCAGAAAATTAGGGCTTTTTAAGGAGTTCTCGGAAGAGAGTCTTGGTATACTCGATACAGCTCTCTCGAAGCTAGGAGAAGATGGAAAGCCTGTTGAAGGTTTCGACCCTGAACTTGACAGGCTCGGAGCAGCCCTGCAAAATCTCGACCCTGCACTGACCTCTGCCCTGAATGAGGCTAACCAGCGCATGAACCGGACCCTTGAGACAAGTTCGCTTACTCTGAGCGGTCAGGAACTCATCAAGCTTGTGAGTGGGGGAATGGAGATTAAAGACCTGCTTGCAAAGGAGCTCAATAGAATCTATAAAACTGAGATTGAAGCCATCAAAGAAGAGCTTGCTAAAAAGCTAGGGCTTGAGAAGCAGGAAAAACTAATGCTTGATTCCCTCTTCCCTGATGAAATCTCCTACCCCTTGAGTGCAAATCAATCTCAGTTGCAGCTTCTCAGGCAGAAACTGAGCACTACCCTTGAGAAAACAAGGCTTGCCCGAAAAAGAGAACTTGCAAAGACGCTCTCAGACTTTCACCAGCCCGTAGAAAAACTTGTCAGGGAAGTCCTGGATTTCGATCTTGGCTTTTCAATAGCCTGCTTTTCGGCAAAACTCAATTTAAAACTGCCGAAGCTGATTGCCGAGACCGGAATAGGTTTTAAAGCCGGAGAAAATCTCTTTTTAAAAGCTCGCCACGGAAAAATCGACCCTGTAAGTTATTCCATCGGAAAAACCCACTTTTCCCCTGGAGGTCTGGAAAACAGGGTTGTACTTTTGAGCGGAGTAAATTCCGGGGGCAAAACCTCCCTTCTCGAACTCCTTGCCCAATGCGTAATCCTTGGATATATGGGTTTTCCGACTCCTGCAAAAGAACTTGAACTTGGGCCTGTCGAGGAGTTTTACTATTTCGGGAAATCAAAAGGAACCCTGGATGCAGGAGCTTTTGAAACCACTCTCAAACAGTTCTCAGTGCTTTCCGAAGCCTCGGAAAAGTTAGTGCTGGCGGATGAACTGGAATCAATTACCGAACCAGGAGCCTCTGCGCGGATTATCGCAGGAATCCTGGAGTATCTTTCCAGAAACGAACAGAGTCTTGGGATTTTTGTTTCTCACCTTTCGGAACTCATCCTTGAAAGTACCGACGCAGAGGTAAGAGTGGATGGAATTGAAGCAGATGGTCTGGATGCTAACCTCGAATTGATAGTAAACCGGAATCCAGTGTATAACCGTGTTGCTCGGAGCACACCCGAGCTGATTGTGGAGCGTTTGCTCAGGAAAACCACCGGAAAAGAGCAGGAGTTCTACTCACACTTAAAACGCAAATTTAAAACTGGCTCAAAGGCAAGCTCTTAATAAATTTAAAGGAGTATTTTAAAATATATTATTACAGAGTTTTCTTTGAATTTTCCTATTTTTATGATAATCTTCCATTATATTTTTTTCTTTTAATCCAGGGCACCTTTTTTTTCTTTTTATTAATAATCGACTTTAAGAGATAACGTTATAAATCTTTAGTTCTATATATTAATAAATAGTAGTGAGTTGGCGGAGATTCCGTAGAGTCCTGAAAATCCGGTCGATAAAAAAGTATATATATGCGCTGGTGTCAATGCATCTCCGATAACTTAATAAGGAGATTGCCTTCCCCCTATACAGAGAATTTAAAACTCTAATCAGCTGAGGGGTTGATGTGATTAAGGAAAAACTTCCCTGAGCTAACTGTCTCATACTGTTTCGGTGACCCGGGGGCTATCTTCTTTTTCAACCCAGTAAAACCGGGTGACAATCAGGTAATGAAATTGAATTATGAATATGCAGTGATTCTATCTTCAGGTCTTTTATGGTTTTTAAAGACGGACCTGAAGAAGTGCAAAACCCAGGCCACGCGTGATAGTAATGGAGCGGAACTTCCCCATTCAGTGTGCAGATTTTGATAAGCTGGTTATGGATAATGTTGAAAAAGCCAGGGTAGAAGTTTCCGGTATGCCTGATCTTAGCGATCCATGCTTATATATGGACCGGGAATACAGCTGGCTTCAGTTCAATGACAGGGTACTCGAAGAAGCTTTCGATAAGCGCAATCCCCTGCTTGAAAGAGTCAAGTTCCTTTCGATTTTTGGAAGCAATCTTGATGAGTTTTTCATGGTCAGGGTTTCAGGCGTCCAGAAACGAATAGTGGAAGCTATGAAAGATGATCGGACAGATGAGCTGGCTCAGGAACAGCTTCGTATCATCCGGGAAGAGCTTCTCAGGCAGCTTCCTCTCAATGACAGCTGCTGGAACGAAATCCTTGAGCCTGCTCTCAGGGAAAAAGGAATTAAAGTCCTTAATTACTTTGAGCTTTCCGGAAAGGAAAGAGAAAAATTAAGAGATTATTTCGAGAGAAATATTTTCCCTTTACTTACTCCACTGGGTTTTGATTCAGGGCACCCTTTTCCTCATATTTCCAACCTCAGCCTTAACCTTGCAGTGTTAATTGATGATCCTGATTACGGAGAACGCTTTGCAAGGGTTAAGATCCCTCCAATGTTCACAAGACTTATAGTTGTTCCAGAAGATGATCAGGATAGGATAACTTCCAGTCTGGAGGAGCTGAAAACGGGACGTTTTGTCTGGCTTGAACAGCTTATTGCTGCAAACCTTGACCTCCTGTTTCCCGGCCAGCGCATCCTCGGAGCTTACCCATTCAGGATTACACGCGACGCAGACCTCGGATTTGACGAGGATGGGGACAAAGACCTTCTGACCGCTGTGAAACAGAGAGTCGGGAGAAATTACTTCGGGTCGGTTGTCAGACTTGAAACCGATTATACAATGCCTCCAAGAGTCTCTGATATCCTTCTTAAAAATCTGGAACTTACTGCCTCCCTGATGTTCAGATCCGCAGCTCCTCTGGGGCTTTCAAGTCTTATTAAACTTGCACAGATTAACCGTCCTGAACTTAAGTACGAACCTTTCGAGCCAAAAAAACATTCTCAATTGGTGAAGAAGGAGAAGATTTTTTCGGTTCTGAAAAAGCGAGATGTGCTTCTCCATCATCCCTATGACAGTTTTGAATCGGTAATTGATTTCGTGGAAGAAGCTGCCGATGATTCTGATGTTCTGGCAATCAAAATGACCCTGTACAGGGTGGATGACAATTCCAGGATTATCCAGGCCCTCATGAAGGCCGCTGATCGGAAAAAGCAGGTAGTGGTTCTGGTTGAGCTTAAGGCCCGTTTTGATGAGGAGAACAACATAGGCTGGGCAAAAGAACTCGAGCGTAAAGGGGTTCACGTAGCTTACGGCTTTCCAGGGCGTAAGACCCACGCCAAGATGTGCCTTGTAGTCAGGGCAGAAAAAGAAGGCATCAGGTATTACGTGCACATGAGCACAGGAAACTATAATGCTGTCACAGGCAGGCTCTACACCGATCTGGGCTACCTGACAAGTGACCCATTCATAGGCAAGGACATTTCTGACCTTTTCAATGCCCTTACAGGGTATTCGAGGAAAGACCATTATATCAAGCTTCTTGTAGCCCCCCAGACTCTAAGGCATCAGATCCTTGAGCGCATCAGGCGTGAAATCGACCTGCATGAAAAATACGGGGGCGGGCACCTGATCTTCAAGATGAATTCCCTTGTGGACTATCAGTGCATTAGGGAACTTTATAGGGCTTCCCGGGCTGGAGTGAAAGTAGACCTTATTATCCGGGGAATCTGCTGCCTCAGGCCAGGCATTTTCGGGCTCAGTGAAAACATCAGGGTCACCTCGATAATTGGCCGCTTCCTGGAACATTCCAGGGTGTACTATTTCAGGAACGGTGGAAAAGAAGAGATCTTTATGGGAAGTGCCGATCTCATGCCACGCAACCTCGATAACAGGGTAGAGGTTCTCTTTCCTGCATCTCCAGAGTATATCCCTATCATCAGGGACGTAATCCTTGGCACTCACCTCAAAGATAACATAAAAGCCCGCCTGCTGCTCCCTAACGGCAGGACCGAGAGAATCTACCCGCAGCCTGAGGAAGAAGAACTGGATTCTCAATTGTGGATGCTTGAGAATAGCAAAAGCTGGGATCTGGACTCTAAGGAAGGCTGAAAAAAGAGAATTTCTTCTTTTTCTTCTCTTTCCTCACCTTTTTTCTTTCCCTTTCTCTTATCTAGGCAGTATACAGATTTTTTTGTAGAATCGGAAATTTCAAGAAGTTTTCGGATAGGAAATTTCATATTGGGAGATCAATCCTATATTCCGCAGTATTTTTTTGAAAATCAATATTTTTCCCGATAGCTTTTTTTGAAACTCCTCAAATAACAAAGCCAAATTGAAATTTTGCTGAAAATTGAATACAATCTTTTTAGGTCTCTGAACCCTTAGTTCCGCATTTTTAAGCACATAAATGTCGCTTGATATCGACTCATGCGCTTAAAATTAAGCACATCAAATGCAAGGTAAAATCAATAAATCGCAGTCTTCTGACCTCGTAGATTTGCGAGAAAGCATATATGCGCCTAAAAGGACGGAAGTTAGGTTGAACACACCGTCTATCCATTTTTAACTCCTTTACAGAAAGCTAATAAATTCACGCTAGGATTAAAATCGATGGCGGGAAAATAATAAATATTCGAAAGATACTGCGGAAAGTGGGTTTCATTTCCTGCATGCTTTAAAGGTTCAAAACAGTATTCTGAAGAACCTGGGGCTTCAGGACCTTAAGCAAAAGCTGGAAGTTATGAAAGATATGCAGGCAGGAAGCCTGGCAGACGACCAGGTGTATAACTCCGATCTTTCTTTCCGAAGATTCTTAATGGCAGGAAATTAATTTCGCTATGGGGTAAGGCTTTAAAATATATTTGTTGTAGAGAAGTTATCGAAAAACTAAGCACTAATGTCTTTTTATGTTTTTTCTTAAATATTGGGTGTGCTTATTTTCTTATTTTATCAAAGACTTACCCCAATAGCAGATAAGAGCTTACTTACTTGCAGGTGTCAAGAAGACCTTTCTTTTTACCACCCCTGCTTTCAGAGGGGTGTATTGGTTCAACTTTAGCTTCTTCTTCCTTCGGTTCTGCCTTCTTTTCTTCGTTGTGGTGGGTCATAGATTCAACTCCTAAATCAATTAATTTTTTAAACAATTTTCCTAGGTTTTTTCTTTTGTTCAAATATCCTATTGACCTTCAAAGAATTCCTAATTTTTACGTAATGTTCAGATTGCTTCTGCCAAACTCTCTTTTTACTGGGGCTAAAGAAAGATTCATATCCTTTAGCAATTAGCAAATAATATTCTGCTTAGTTCTTTTATGTTATAAAGATAAATCTTTGAGTTTCAATGATTCTATTATTAGGATACGTTGACAGTTTTTTCCATCCCTCCTTTTTACTGATAAAACATCAATTGAACCAAATTTGAAAACGTATACACAATTTTTGAAAAGATTAGGGAAAGCCTGGAAGACTTGTTTTTCCTGTTACCTATCCCCTGATAAAGTAACCCAATAAGATATTCCCTGATTTTTTTTGGATTAGAACGTCTTCCAGGCAATTCTTTACTCACATACCCTACCGGTCACTTTCCCATTGTGTTGATCCATCCTTTTTTCCCCTTTTTTTAGTAGTCTTTGCATTTGCTTTGATCCGTTGTTTGGGTTTCCTCTCTTATTCTCTTGGGTTGTAATCTATAATAATCCTCAAACTTATTTAAAATAAATTATATGAAAAATTGGTTCTGAACAAATAATATTCACATGTAAAATGTTATTTTAGCAAACAATATTTTAAATATTAATTATAATTCAAACTCTGTCAAATATTCAATTTCAACTCAGATCTTAACTCCTATTTCAACTAAGATCTCAATTCTGGTCTTAATTCTGACCCATCTGGCTTGCTCTGGAAAGAATCTGAAAAACAACATAGAGTTCCCAAGATCAAAAAATATCCATGTAACAAGTACCAAAAACTGCATTAAGTAACCTTTAAAATGAGGAAAACAGCAACATTTCCTGTGCAATTACATATTCAGCTTGATTTTTTAAGCAAAATCTCCTCCAGTTGTAGAAAAACGTGTTACTTATTTTTTAAAATGTTCTTCTTTTGGGAAAAATCTTTACTTACTGGTTTACCCTGATACCCCGCTAGGACTGCATGGATCCAAAGCGAGTTAATAGGACAAACAGGAAAGAAGAATGAAAGTTTCACGACTATGGAAGATTTGATTTTACATATCCAATAAGCCATACTCCGATTATAAAAATACAAAAGAGTGCAAATGCTTCTACAATTTCTTTTGCTGTCAGACTTTCATTCCCCTATAAAAAGAGGGAGTTCAATATATAAAGTTCAATATATAAAAATTTAAGTTTGTTTTTCACGCTAGTTTGTCTCATCTTCCAGCTCTACAAAAACGATAACGAAATAGTCAACGAATATAAGCCCCTTGGAAAACGCTATAAAACCAGTGCTAATTATGTCGCTACCATTATCCTACTGAAGGGTGGTGCAGTTTATCTATTTTCATGTGTTTTTTTACAAGATAACAAATGGATGATAAGTTTTACAAAAAAGCTCTCAATCTTGAGTACTTCACGGTAGGTTATAACGTCCTAGAGGCTCTCTTATCTATATTCTTTGGTGCAAGTGCTGGAAGTATAGCACTTGTCGGTTTTGGCCTTGACAGTATAGTTGAATCTCTCTCAGGTCTTATTCTTATCTGGCGACTTCAAAAGCATAATATATGCTCAGAGAGTGAGGAAATGGAAAGCGAAAAAAAAGCCATAAAACTTGTGGCTGTCACTTTCTTCTTACTTGCAGCCTATGTGCTTTACGAGTCTGCGAAGAAGTTAATTCTTACAGAGATTCCTGAGACTTCACTACCAGGAATAATTATAGCAATTTTTTCAATAATTATTATGCCTGTACTTGCTTTTAAAAAACGTAATCTGGGCATTAAGATCAATAGCAAAGCTCTAGTAGCAGATTCCAAGGAAACATTGGTTTGCGCCTTTTTGTCAGTGTCTTTACTGCTGGGACTTACGATGAACTATCTTTTTGGTTTCTGGCAGGCAGATCCCTTAGTAGGATTAATAGTAGTAGTGTTCTTAATAAGAGAAGGCCAGGAGTCATGGGAAGAGGCTAACGAGAACGAAAAGGAATAACAGAAGCTGATAACCATTACTCAAAATACGGTAGTTTTCCCCTAAAATCAGGAAAAATTCTAAACCTCAAGCTAATTTTGTTCACTCAACTAAAATTTTCGATATCTGCTGATTAGAGCTATGTGAATTAGTAAAAATTCATTCCAAAGACTATAACACGCATTTTTTAAAATCGACATCTTTTAAAGCCTTTTCAAAAACGAAAATATTTTTTCCTTCGATGAGTGTATCATGAAACACAAAAACATTTTAGATACACACAGCTATATGTTTTCAATAACAAGTGACTTATTTTCTCTATTCACGAAATGCAGAAAAAACCCTGAAAAAAGAGCTTTCTTAATACCTTTTCTTTATTGAGTGTATAAATAAGCAATCTATCCAATACATAGAACGGATCTGTGCAGAAATAATAGTCACTGCAAACTTCCGGTACACTGCCAAATAATTTCAAATAGAATAAAAATATGAACTAGTAGTGTGAAGCTTATTTTGAGTTTCTCGACTCCTTCGAGAAAAACGAAAGACAGGGCTTTCAGGTGGTAATAATGGAACCCGAGAAAATTTCCGAAGGCAGAGTTGTTGCGTTTATCGATATAGGCACTAACTCAGTCCGGCTTCTTCTGGTCCGGATCAATCCCAATGGATCTTACCTGCCCCTGACCAAGCAGAAGGAAACAGTACGGCTTGGGGATAAAGAGTTTATAGACAGGATTCTGCAGCCGAAGGCAATAGAACGTGCGGTTGTCGTCTGTAAAAAGTTCATGGAACTTGCAAGGGCCTACAGGGCAGAAGAGGTTATAGCTGTGGCTACCTCGGCAACGCGGGATGCGAGCAATAAAGTTCAGCTTCTTGAGATGTTGAAAAGGGAGGCAAACCTGGAAGTCTGTACAATTTCAGGAACTGAAGAAGCTCGTCTAATCTACCTCGGGGTTTCAAGCGGGCTTCGGCTAGGGAGTTCAAAAGCTCTGTTTATAGATATCGGAGGTGGGAGCACTGAGGTATCAGTAGGGGACCAAAGCCAGTGTTATTCTCTTTATTCTCTCAATCTTGGGTCCATCCGGCTGACAAACATGTTTCTACCGGATGAGACCGGGCCTGTTTCTGAGGAACAGTATGAACAGATTAAGACTCATGTCCGGCGCAAAATTACCGATATAACAAAAGATCTTTCCAGGTACAATGTAAATTGCTCAATTGGAAGTTCGGGGACAATTGAAAACCTTGCCAAGATTGCTTTTGTCTACCTGCGCAAAACAGCCCATGAAAATTTTGAAAAATTGGAGTATGAAGACCTGAAGAAAATAGTCAGGGCAATGTGCGCCATGCCTCTTGAAGAGCGACGCAGGTTCCCGGGAATTAACGCGCAAAGAGCAGATATTATCATCTCAGGGGCGGCAATTATTGAGACCTTTATGGAAGAAATGGGACTTTCCGAAGTCAGGGTAAGTAAACGCGGGCTTCGAGAGGGACTGCTTGTGGATTATATCTCAAAGAGTGAGTTCTCCTACATGATTACCCAGATGTCGGTAAGAAAACGCAGCATTATGCAGCTTGGACTTACCTGCAACTTCGATGAAGAACACGCTCATACAGTTACCAGGCTTGCCCTTGAACTTTTTGACAGTATTCAGGCACTTGGAATTTACGAGTTCAGAGAAGGGGAAAGAGAGCTTCTTGAATACGGTTCAACCCTGCACGACATAGGGACTTTTCTGTCATATGATACCCATCAGGCTTATGCCTATCACCTGATACGGGAGAGCAGTCTTCCGGGCTTCCAGCCTGAAGAAATCGAAATAATAGCAAACCTTGCCTATTTCCACAGGAAAAACACGCCTAAAAAGAAGCATCCCAACCTTGCAGGACTTAATAAGGAGGCAGTAAAAAGCATCAGAGTTCTGAGTGCCCTGATCCGCATTGCCGAAGGCCTGGACCGCTCTCATAACGGAATTATTTCACATGTCCGGTTTTATATTGCCTCTACCGACAGCCTTGTGCTTGAAATGCACGCCCAGCGGGAGTGCCAGCTCGAAATCTGGGAGGTAGAGAAGCAGAAAAAATACTTCAAGAAAATGTTCGGGTACAATCTCCAATCCAAAGTTCTTATAAAACAGGATGCAGGAGTTCCCTTAGTCCTTGAAGGGGGTACTGAGCTGGAAGAAATTCCAGGGGTTGAGATGTCTTCAAAAAGTTAATACAGATTTTTTATTGCGCTTTCGATCCTTTCCCTGAAACTCCCGTTCCTTATCTTTTCCCATACTTCGGGGAAGGTATTGAGCAGTGTTTGGAGTTCTTCTTCCCTGTATGCAAGATAAGTTTCGATTCCTTCTCCACCTTCAAAGAATTTCTTTTCCCCGGAAGCTTTTTCATTTTCGGCAGAGCCCCATTCTCCGGTTCTCAGGTAAGAATCCAGCAGGTCAACTGTAATTACCGTGTCATGAAGGTTTCCAAGATGATCCTGAAGACTTTTGAGTTCTTTGATCAGGGCTTTTGCATCTTCTCCAAGCACGTTTTCAAAGAATTCAAGGGTATAACGCATTCCTTTGGCTGCAATCCTGAGCCTGTGCAGGCGTTCAACAGGAAGGTAAGGCCCCTCCACCCATTCGGAGTAAGCGCTGAGATCGGCTAAACGCGCATAAAGGATTGAAGGGAGAACATCCCTTATCCTGTGGGGCAAAGCGTCATGTTTCCTGCTGGTCGTAGGAAGTATTAAGATTTCGGGAGAGGCCAGCATATCCGAAAACTCTCTTTTGAAAGCCTGGTATTTTTCACTGCCCAGATAATCAAGCATATCTTTCCTGGCTTTTTCTCGCTCTTCCGTAAGTACTGCAAAAAGCGAATCCAGATCATGCTCATGCCCTGAAGGCAGGATCTCCAGATATTTTTCGGCTTTTTCGCGGAAAACGTCTAGATCCCTGACTTCCCCAAGTGAGCCAAGTATTTTCCTGAGACTTTTGAGGTGAGGTTCAAGCTGTTCGGAAGCAAGATAAGTTTCAAAAACCTTTGCTGCCGCTCTCATCCTGCGGACTGCAACTCGCATATCATGCAGTTCTTCGATTTCTTCTCCTTTTATGGTCCCTTCTTCGTGGGAGAGCATGCAGGAAAACTGATTGGAAAACATCCTGCAAGCAAACCAGGCCATAGAATCAGTCTGTTTGACAGCTATTTCCGCATGCGGCCTGCACTTTTTCTTTTCTGACTTTTTTTCCCTTCCGGCCTGTTTCTTTTCTGGCTTTTTCTCCTTTTCAGCTTGTTTCTCTTCTGGCTTTCTTTCCTTTTCAGCTTGTTTCTCTTCTGGCTTTCTTTCCTTTTCAGCTTGTTTCTCTTTTCTGGCTTGTTTTTCTGTTCCTGTTTTCCTTGTTTCGGATTCTTCTTCGGTTCGGATTTTGTCTTCTTCAGCAGTCTGAGAAAACAGGATTTTGCTTCCGGAAAGTACTTTCCAGAATTTACTTCTAGTTTCAAACTTTTTTGCAGCTTTTTCAGTTAAATTTCCTGTTACTTCTATTTCCAGAGCGTCATCAAGCCGCCTTATTTTTCCAGGCCGGGTTCCAGAAGCTTCGAAAAGATCTGCAATTGACAGAATGGCTGCAAGCATCAGGGCTTTATTCTGTAAACCGGGAGGCAACCTGGTATGGGAACCTTTAAAAGTTGAGATTAAACTTTTTTCTTTTATACACGGGTCATTGAGTTCAGTTATCAGGGCGAGCATTAAGGTTTCATCTAGCCTTAGTCCTTTTATGGAATGCGTCAGAAGAATTTCCCTGTTCATGCGGGCTCTTTCCTCAGGAAAGCTAGAGTTTCCTGCATCCTTCAGGAAAGCTGCAAGCCCTAGAAGTTTTCTTTCTTCCTGCCCCAATCCAGGGCCTGTAGACAGTCCGTCAAATAGCGCAAGAGCGTATTCCCTGCTTTTCTCAGCCCTGCTTTTATTTGCCCCGTAATACTCAAGCAGACTTTCCGGGTCCCACTGCCTGAACTCTATCGTCTTCTTTTCCTTTTTCGGAACACAGTTTTTTCCGGACTGGAGATGGTGAAATTCAGGGTCTTTTCTTTTACATGTTATAAAAGGAAAAATAGAGAGCCTTTTTTCTTTAAATTCTGAGCTCAGGACTTTTATTTCAGTTTGAGAGACTTTCAGCAGTAAGCCGAGTTCTTCACAGGTTTGCCCCCTATCAAGACCTATTAAAACCCGAGCCTGCTTTCCATATACGTTATTCTGGTCTGCAAGCTGTGCGCAGAAAGCTCTTTCTCTCAGGCTAAGGAACGTTTTCTCAGGAAGTTTTTCCATGAAAAGGAAGGCTCTTTCAAACTTGGAAAAGGAACTTTCTTCCAGGTTGTAGTGCTTGAGCAGGAAACTCCGGATAGTTTCCAGGTCTTCGGAGCTTCCTTCGCTTTTAAGCTCAACTTCAAACTCATTATAGTGTTTTTCTCTGCCTTCACTTCGCAGGTTTACCCGATCCAGATAAATTTCGGCTATAACTCTTTTTCCCATTTTTACCTGGCGAATCATCCTTCTCTGTTTGAGGGACAGAAGCGGAAGGAGGTCAAGTCCTGCCGTAAATTCGAAAATCATGTCTCTGATACGGGAATCAGGACATTCGAGCACGGATGTTTCTTCAGGCAGAAAACTTACATACTCTTCTCGCCTGTGAGTTCCGCCTTCAAAACCTCCCAGGCTTTTAATGGTTACCCAGCTCCCCATCTCACCATAATCTTTCCTGACCCGCAGGTAGTAACCGGAGGCCATAATATCTCGGTTTTCAGTATCAAAGAAGATATCATCATTCAGCTGAATTTTCGCCTCCGAGAGGGCGTATGAAGCAAGCCTGGAAAGGCCTTCAAGGGCCTGAAAATCCGCTTCTTCCGTTACCAGAAACTTAGATTCTATTTCCATACTCCTTCTCTCCCACCCGAGTCGCCGCCCGAGTCCCGTCTCGGGAGGACGGCCAAAACTGTGCTTCAAGAATTCTCTGTCCGTTTCGTTTCCCGAGTTGCGCTTCGGGAGCACGCTGTCCGTTTCGCTCACTTCGTTCGCTCAAGCGGACTAATTTACAAATAAAGATACTGATTTGCGTTCCTCAAGAAGGTTGATTTATAATTGTGAGCAAAACTTTTCCTGTTTTTCGCGATTGTAAATTATTGAGTTAGTTTTTCCAGCCGTCGATATTTTCTATATTACAGGATTATGATTAAATTAAATGTACAGATGTATGTTTAAATCTACAGTTAAAATTGGTTGAGATGCTATAAACCTTAGAATTTCTACAAAGCTATTTTTTCTAGATTTTTTCTAGATTCTTTTTAGAGTTATTTCTCTATAATTGCTGGTTTTTCAGTAATTACTGCTCAAATATTTATAAATAAATCTACTATTATTCTTTTTGCATGTTAAAATTAATCAACGCTTGTTATTTTTCAGTTAATTAAATTCCGATATGTTTTCATAAGGTCACTTTAATATATTTATTACTAAAAACAACTTAATTGATTAAATAACATATCTAGGAAATGTAAGATCTCTCGGAAATTATTCTTTTGCAGGTTACTGCGTGAAATATTCCTGATTCATACTATGTTAGTATTATCGGCTCATGTTTTTGCAGTTGAATGGTTATACTGAGTGACAATTCAAAAAAGCTAAATGCAGTAAAGCATATCTATTAAAAATTTAAAGACGGCTAGACACACTTATCAAAATCCAGTTTTTCAAGAACGCAGATTGCTTATGTAAAACCTTATTCACCGATATTTATCAAAGTATATATGCTAAACTCCGCTTGAATGTTTGGGGTATAATGCTTAGAGATTGTTACATTCATAATCAGTAGAGATTATTACATTCAAGATTAGTAAGAATTATTCAATTCAAAGTGCGTAATTACCTTATTCCTGACCCTGAACTATTCATTAAGCTCTGTTGCAGCCAAAAACATTTTTACAGCCCCGAGCTTTCAATAATTAATATAATGGATTAACGACCTATGGAGTAACTTCCCTTGACAGGTAATGACATACTACTCTGGGATGAGACGCTATTTAAGGACCCGTCGGTGCTTGAGCCTGACTATCTCCCTGAATATTTTCCTCACAGGGAATCACAGTTGAACGCACTCAAGTTCGCGCTCAAGCCAGCCCTGCGCGGTATGCGGCCTTTGAATTGTTTGCTTGTAGGCCCTCCAGGCACAGGAAAGACCAGTGCGGTTATGAAAATATTCAGGGAAGTTGAGGCCCATGCACCCGGTGTCGTTACCGTTAAAGTCAACTGCCAGATTGATTCTACACGTTTTGCGGTAATGTCCAGGATTTACAGGAAGCTTTTTGGAATTTCTCCTCCCAATTCGGGAATCGCATTCAGGAAGATCTTTGAGACCGTTGTCAATTTCCTTGTCTCTTCCGAGAAGGTTCTGCTTGTTGCTCTGGATGACCTCAATTATCTCTGCTACGAGGGTCATGCCAACGAAGTCATGTACTCGCTTTTAAGGGCACACGAGCAGTACCCCGGGACAAAGATAGGGGTGATCGGGATCGTAAACGATGCATCTGACCTCTATTGTATGGACTCCAGGGTAAACTCGGTTTTCCTGCCTGAGGATATCCCTTTCCCGAGATACGGAAGCACCGAAATCCTTGATATTCTCAAAGACCGGGTAAAATACGGCTTTTATCCGAAGGTAATTTCTGACGAGTTACTGGAGCTTGTGGTCTCTTATGTAGAAAGGACCGGAGACCTCAGGGTTGGAATTGACCTTCTTAAACGTTCAGGTTTTAATGCCGAGCGCAGGGGAAGCCGCACAATCTCTTCTGAAGACGTGGAAAAGGCTTATGAAGCATCCAAACTGCTTCACCTGTGCAGAGGTATAAGCCTTCTGTCCGATCCTGAAAAACGACTTCTCGAATTAATTGCAAGAAAGAGAGAAATCCAGGCAGGTGAGCTTTATAAATCCTTCCATGGATTAACCCAGCTAGGGTATACTCGCTTTTACGGAATTGTCAACAGGTTACAGGTGCTTAATTACATAGATGCGGACTTTACAGGCAAGGGCCAGAGAGGTAGGACTAGAATTATAAAAACAAAATTCGGGGCTGAAGACATCCTTAACTGCCTTGAAAAGAAGTGAGTACAAAAGCCTAGAAAGCCAGGTAACAATCTCTGGGTTAATAATCTCTGGGTTAATAATCTATAGATTTCAGAATGTTAAAAAGCCTAAAAAAGTCTGAAAATGAAAAAAGAGATATACAGAGATTCACATGGACTTCCGGTGAGAGGCCGGAAGGGAGTTTTTCAGACTTCAATTTTTAAGGGTTAAAAGGAGGACACGGCTTGAAAACCGTACCTTTTCCTGTTTATCCCCAAGTGGTTTGTAACTTACTTTTCCGGATTACATCATTCCTGGGGGCATTCCGCCCATTCCTGGCATTCCACCCATTCCTGGGGGCATTCCGCCCATTTCTTCAGGGCCTGGTGCACGGGTAGAAGCTATGATGTCGTCGATCCTGAGGATCATAACTGCAGATTCGGTAGCTGCATTGATAACCTGGGTCTTGACTCTGAGAGGCTCGACTACGAAGTCTTTCCACATGTCAACGACCTTGCCTTCGAAAACATTGAGTCCTGCGGTTTTTATGCCCTTCTCGTGCTGTGAGCGCAGTTCCATGAGCATGTCAATGGGGTCGAGTCCTGCATTCTCTGCAAGGGTCCTTGGAATGATTTCGAGAGCTTCTGCATAGGCTTTGACTGCAAGCTGTTCTCTGCCTTCGAGAGTTGCTGCATACTCCTGAAGCCTGAGTGCAACCTCAACTTCTGGGGAACCGCCGCCTGCAACGAGCTTTTCGTCCTCGATTGCAACTCCAACCACACGCAGGGCATCTTCAAGAGCGCTGTTAATGCTGTCAACTACATGCTCTGTGCCGCCGCGCAGCAGAATAGTTACAGCTTTCGGGTTGTCGCAACCTGTGACAAAGGTCATGTTGTCGCCGCCAACCTTCTTCTCTTCCACAAGTCCTGCATATCCGAGGTCTTCGGGAGTGATTTCGTCCATGTTGGTTATGAGTTTGCCGCCTGTTGCTCTGGCAAGCTTTTCCATGTCGCTCTTTTTGACTCTGCGCACGGCAAAGATACCTGCTTTTGCAAGGTAGTGCTGGGCAAGTTCTTCAATTCCCTTCTGACAGAAGACAACATTTGCCCCGCTACCGATAACCTTCTGGACGATCTTCTTAAGCATCTGCTCTTCCTGGTCAAGGAAGGACTGGAGCTGGTCAGGAGAGGTTATAGAGATTTCCGCATCTACTTCGGTGTCCTTGAGTTCGATTGCGGCGTTGAGGAGAATGATTTTTGCATCCTTAACTTTTTCAGGCATGTTGGGGTGAATTCTTTCCTTATCAATAATCATGCCTCTGATAAGCTCGGAGTCTTCTACCCTGCCGCCTACCTTTTTCACAACATTGATATTGTCTCTATCAACGCTTGCTTTTCCATTTGTGTCCACAACGCTTGTGACGGCATCTACGGAGATCTCGGAGAGGAGCTTCTTGGAGGACTCTGCACCCTTTCCGGTCATTGCGGTTTCAGCGATGCTGACTAACAGGTTCCGGTCGGACATCTCTACTGTCATTGCCAGGGAGTTCAGGACTTCTACGGCTTTTTCGGCTGCAAGCCTGTACCCTGATGCGATAATTGTCGGGTGGATTTCCTGCTCGATTAAGTCTTCTGCTTTCTTTAAGAGTTCACCTGCGACCACGGCTGCACTGGTAGTGCCGTCTCCGACTTCTTCATCCTGGGTCTTGGCTACTTCTACTACCATCTTTGCTGCAGGGTGTTCGATGTCCATCTCTTTGAGGATGGTCGCCCCGTCATTTGTAATAACCACATCGCCCATTGAGTCAACGAGCATTTTGTCCATGCCCTTCGGCCCAAGGGTTGTTCTGACGGCTTCGGCTACTGCCTTTGCGGCCATAATATTGTTACTCTGGGCATCCCTGCCTCTGGTTCGCTTACTTCCTTCTTTTAAAATGAATATTGGCTGTCCTGCCATGATTTAATCCTCCATTAGTATGAGTTTGAAATAGTTCTGCAATTAAAATCGCATTTTACATGTTTGTACTTCTATATAAACTCATCCCGCTGTTAGCTCTGGATAATAGGGATTTTACCTATTTTCTTCTCTTAAATAAAACAAAAGAGAAACCAATTTCTTGACTGTTTTTAATGGAAAAAAACGCATGCTTTTCGGTTGCAGATTTTTTGAAAAAAGGAGTTCTAAAAGAGAGTTTACTTACCAGTTTCGGAGTTCGTTTTTTCCTGGTTCGGAAAGACTGACTAGTCTATAAAAATACATAGTTTCAAAATACATAGTTTCAAAATACATAGTTTCAAAATACATAGTTTCAAAAT
>CAYSZA010000020.1:0-20730 GCA_964435275.1 uncultured Methanosarcinales archaeon
CCACGAATATGAGGGCTTCATTCTCAAGCACAGGTCCAGCTGTTGAGCTTGCTGCCCCAGGAGTTAATATACTCTCAACCTATCAGGATGGCTTGACTTCGTTAAGCGGGACATCGATGGCATGTCCTCACGTTACAGGAACTGCAGCACTGGTTCTGGAAGCAAACCCATCTTTTACCGGCGGCAATATAAGAAATAGGCTTGCACAAACAACTACAGACCTCGGGACTCGGGGAAGAGATAAACTGTATGGATATGGACTTGTGAATGCAAAGGCTGCTGCAGCCGTCAGCACATAATGGAACAACTATGAAAAATTAGAAAGTACCTAAGAAAATATTAGAGATAGTTTTATCTTAAGCTAGCTTATTCCGGCTACAAAAACGAAATACTTTTTTTTTAAAAACAGGATAAAACAAGTATAAAGAATAATAAAAAAGTTCCTTACAAATTGCCCGAGAAGAGCAGTTCAGGAACTTTTCTGGTTGTTAAAATCATCCAGCTGTGTCTGCTTCCTTCTGCAGTTCTCTCCAGGGATTTCCACAGGGTATTCACCTGTGAGACAGCCAATGCACATGTCGTTCTTATCGCATTCCAGAGCCCGCATGAGTCCGTCAATACTCAGGTATCCGAGGGAGTCGGCGTTAATAAGGCCTTCAACCTCTTTTATGGTCTTATATGAGGCGATAAGTTCCTGCCGGGTAGCCATATCTATACCCAGGTAGCAGGGAGCAATAATTGCAGGACTTCCCACCCTTGCGTGAATTTCTGATGCGCCTGCCATGCGGACCATGTCTATAATCCGCCTGGATGTCGTACCGCGGACAATGCTGTCATCAACCAGAACCACACGCTTGCCTTTGACGTTATCCTGGATGGCATTCATTTTGAGCCGGACTGCGGTTTCACGCAGTTCCTGTCCAGGCAGGATAAACGTACGCCCTATGTAGCGGTTCTTCATCAGGCCTTCAAGGTATTTGGTGCCTGATTCCCTGGCATAGCCGATTGCCGAGGTAATCCCCGAGTCAGGGACAGGAGAAACAACATCAGCCTCTACCGGATGTTCTCTGGCGAGTTCCCTTCCGATACTTTCCCGTACCTTGTAGACCAGTTTTCCGTCAATAACGGAATCGGGCCTTGCAAAGTAAATGAACTCAAACACACAATGTGCAGGATGAGGTTCGGTTCCTATCTGGTGACTCTCAAAGCCATCGCCCGTAAAGACCATTACCTCGCCTGGCCGCACATCCCTGATAAGGGTACCGTTGAGAGTGTCAAGGGCTACACTTTCCGAAACAACTGCATATCCGCCATCGACTTCCCCGAAGCAAAGAGGCTTGAATCCGAAAGGGTCCCGCACAGCGTACAGAGTACTGTCAATATGGATAACCAGGGAATAGGAGCCTACAAGCTTGCGCATCACATTTCTGATTGATTCTACAGGTTCGTGTCTTATCAGCTCTTTTACAAGAAGGTGGCCAATGACCTCAGTATCGGAATCGCTGATAAAAATGCGCCCTTCACACTCCAGTTTGTCCTTGAGGGCTTTAGCATTAACCAGGTTCCCGTTATGGGCAATTGCAACTGTTCCGCCCTTGAAATTAAGGATGAAGGGCTGGCAGTTTTCTATTTTCGATCCTCCGGTAGTTGAGTAGCGGACATGTCCTACTCCTACATTTCCGATCAGGCGCCCCAGAGAATCTTTGTTATACACATCAGGGACAAGACCCATACCTTTGATGGAATGAGGGGACGTACCATCATATACCGTTATTCCGGTGGATTCCTGTCCTCTATGCTGGAGGGCATACAGGGCGTAATACAGTTTGAATGCAACAGTATTGGATTGGGGCCTGTCGCCTGGTAGAATTATGCCTGCAACGCCGCATTCTTCTTTCAATTTTGACCTCCGGTGCAGGTAAAAAATAGAGAAAGTGGAACAGACAGGGTTAATACTTGCACTTTGCCTGCCACTTGTAAGTTCTCATGCGAGATGTTTTTCCAAAGCCGCATGAAGTACACTGTTTTGTATGCACGTTTAAAGAAACGCTGCCGCAACGCCTGCATTTGGCGTGTGTGCGCTTCTGCCTTTTTCCCATTGATGCCGTACCTTTACTCATTCATAAATCTCCTGATAAGAATCAATTGTATCTGAGAAATACTCGATAATCTTAAGCGATTTCGTTTTTCTGAATTTACTCTTTGCGGCCAGTCACAATACTCCTGTTGCTAACCGAGGCTAACGATAATAGATGAAGTGCTTGATATAGATTACGGAGATACGTATACCACGTTGTCACCTCGAATAACGACACTGCTGAATTTACTTACTACTTCTCCTTCTCTTAATTCTTCAGCATTGTCAAGCACGAGGTTCATGTGAATATCGTATCCTTTCAGCTCGCCTCTAAACTCACGTGCGCCTTTCAATCTAACGATTACAGGTGTATCCAGTGCGTTGTTCAAAATATCCAGAGGTCGGTTTGCCATCCTTACAATCCCCTTAAAACATTATAAATCAAGTCATTATCTATATCAATATAAATAGTTAATCCAGATTTAAACTGATCGCCGCGATTAAATTTGATTATTTGCATCAAAGTCGCAAATACAATATATAAATGTATCGAAGCAATGGGTCATTTTTTAAGTTTTCGTATAAAAATATCCCGAAATGAACGGGAATTTTCTTCAAGAACACCTTCAAGGAGAGGGCAAAGCATCACTTAAACTCACTGAGAAGATTTTTTACGATCAATTTCATTAAAACCTTATGAAATCTTCCTGGAAGGCACAACGTTAAATTAATTAACCTCATTGGCAGGAAAAAAGTTCCAGAAAACAAGAAAACGAGCAAGTAAAAGAGAGAAATATATTATGACTGAAAAAACCTTAACATTAAAAACCCCGATTGTTATGAGCATTGCAGGTTCGGATTCGGGAGGAGGAGCCGGAATCGCTGCTGACCTGAAAACTTTTGCTGCCCTTGGAGTGCACGGAACCTGCGCAGTTACATCGGTGACTGCCCAGAATACTACCGGAGTCCTGAAAACCTTTGACCTTGCTCCTGAAGCTGTAGCCAGCCAGATAGAGGCTGTCTGTTCCGATATGGAAGTCAGGTGGACAAAAACCGGCATGCTTGCTTCTTCGGAGATAATAAGAGAGGTTGCAAAAGAAGTCAGGAAACATGAGCTTTCCCTTGTGCTGGACCCTGTTATGGCTGCTGAAGCAGGAGGGGACCTGCTGCGAAAAGAGGCCCTTTCTGTCCTTATCGAAGAACTGCTGCCCTTGTGCAAGGTAACTACACCAAACGCGTCCGAAGCAGGTGCACTTGCCGGGATGGAGGTCAAAACCCCTGAAGATGCGAAAATTGCAGCCAGAAAAATTGCTGATCTGGGGGTTGAGGCTGTCATTGTTACAGGAGGACACCTGGATGCTACTGACCTGCTTTATGAAGTTGCTTCTGATACTTTTACCCGTATTCAGGGCACTTTTGTTAAAGGAGGAACACACGGTTCGGGCTGCACTTATTCTGCTGCAATAACTGCCTTTTTAGCCTCAGGTGAGAGTCTGGAAGGAGCTGCAAGGAGAGCAAAGAAATTTGTCGAACAGGCAATCCTGAGAAGCCGGCCTGCAGGAAGGGGGGTAAGTCCTGTAAACCAGCTTGGAGCGATTCTGGAGGAAAAAGAGCGCTACCTGGTCTTAAGGGAATTAAAAGAAGCGGTCTCGATCCTTGAAGACAGCCCTGATTTCTCAAAACTGGTCCCCGAAGTAGGCTGTAATATAGGAATGGCTATTTCCGAAGCAACCAGCTACGAAGATGTTGCGGCAGTCGAGGGTAGAATAGTCAGGTGCAGGGGGAGGGCAATTCAGGTAGGCTGTGTGGATTTTGGAGCCAGCAGGCACGTAGCAGGGATTATTCTCACTTCCCTTTGCTATAATCCTGAAATCAGGGCAGCGATCAACGTAAAATACTCCGAAGAGGTACTTGCAATATGCAGAGAAATGGAACTTGGAATCTCCTCTTTTGATTGGGCTGAAGAACCGGAAAATCCCGGTATTATGGACTGGGGTACGGCCGAAGCAATCAAAAAATACGGAAGCGTGCCGAAAGTTATCTATGATAAGGGGGGTCCAGGAAAAGAACCAGTCATACGCCTGCTCGGCAAGGGTGCGACTGAAGTGGCAAAGCTTGCTGTGGAGCTTGCAGGAAAGCTGCAGTAAAGTAAGGCTAAAGTGAACCGAGCTTCCAGCATATACAAGGCCGTTTCGAAATCGAGTGAAATTCTCGGAATCGATGGAAGAACCTGGAATCAAACTCTTTTCAGGACCAAGCTTTTGGTTCTGACCATTTTTCCATTTCTGGTTCCTGTTTCTGACAGATCTTGTTTTTTCTCGCGGCCACTATGTAATCGTTTTCCTTTATTTCCATTTCTGCTTCTGGCCGTTTTTCCCTGTTTTCAATTTATGCTTTTGTAAGTAGTTTTCTTTCGTACATCCTGTTCTAAAAAGTACATAAATAGAACATAAGTACCTAAATTGCAAAGCAAGTAACACTTAAATACGTCGAGGTACGATCTTGTGCATAAATTAGAGATGGAGAAAACCTATGGAACAGACCAAGATCATCCTTGACGAGAATGAAATGCCTAAGCAGTGGTATAACGTCCTTTCAGACCTATCTTCTCCTATCGAGCCGCCTCTTGATCCCAGAACCTGGGAACCTATAAGCCCCGATGCTCTTGAGCCGATTTTCGCAAAAGCCCTTATCAAGCAGGAGATGAGCGGTGAAAGGTTTATCGATATCCCGGAAGAGATACTCGAGATCTACAGGCTCTGGAGGCCAAGTCCCCTTTACAGGGCTTACAGGCTGGAAAAGCTTCTCAAAACGCCTGCAAAGATATACTATAAAAACGAGGGGGTAAGCCCCGCCGGTAGCCATAAGACAAATACCTCGATTGCCCAGGCCTATTATAACATGAAAGAAGGAACCGAGAGGATTACAACCGAAACCGGTGCAGGGCAGTGGGGAAGTGCCCTGTCGCTTGCCTGTAACTATTTTGATCTCGAGTGTAAAGTCTATATGGTCCGTTCCAGCTATTACCAGAAACCTTACCGGAAATCCCTGATGACAGTATGGGGAGGAAATGTTGTGCCCTCACCCAGCCCGGATACCGAGTTTGGGAGAAAGATCCTTAAAGAGCAGCCGGAAACCCCGGGAAGCCTGGGAATAGCAATCAGTGAAGCCGTGGAGGACGCAATCGCGCACGAAAACACGAAATACTCCCTCGGAAGTGTACTCAACCACGTTATACTTCACCAGACGGTAATCGGGACCGAATGCAAAAAGCAGCTTGAGAAGGTTGAGACCTATCCTGATATAGTTATAGGCTGCTGTGGTGGAGGAAGCAACCTGGCTGGAATATCCCTTGAGTTTATTAAAGACCGGCTTGAGGGGAAGGGCAATGCAAGAGTAATTGCAGTCGAGCCTTCAGCCTGCCCGACGTTGACCGAGGGTGAATACAGATACGACTTTGGAGATACTGCGGAAATGACCCCACTTTTGAAAATGTATACCCTGGGCCATAAGCATGTGCCTCCAGCCATCCATGCAGGCGGCCTCCGCTACCATGGGGACTCTCCAATAGTGAGTAAACTCTGCGCCGAAGGGCTTATTGAAGCTGTTTCATATGATCAGTACCCGGTATTTGATGCAGCTGTGCAGTTCGCACGGACCGAAGGCATAGTCCCTGCTCCGGAATCCTCCCACGCTATCCGCTGTGCAATCGACGAAGCCCTGAAATGCAAACAAACCGGAGAAGAAAAAACAATTCTCTTCAACCTCAGCGGACACGGGCACTTTGACATGACCTCCTATGACAAATACTTCAACAAAGAACTCACCTGAAACAACCGAAAGAAATAGGACCGAAATAAAGGTCGGACTCAAACAGGATGCCTTTAAGGCATCCTAACGTCCGAAGCAAATACGAGTCTTCTTCCACTCCTAAAGAGAGACAGAAGTTAACACAGATTTTTATAGCCAGAAAGACACTGAAATCCGTAATCTCATAAACAGCATCTCTTGAGCAAAAATCATTTTCTTTATTATAAATTACCCCTCTTGAGCCGCAACCGTTGCGCCGAAACCGTTGCGCCGAAACCGTTGCGCCGGTTTATCACGCCGTTACTAGGGGTGATTTTCAATTAAGCCTTTTTTGAAAAGGTTTGCGATCACACTGTCACGTAGTTTTTGATCAAACTTTTTTTGAAAAAGTTTGCGATCAAGCCTTTTTTGAAAAAGTTTGTGAAAAGGTCTGCGAAACTCTGCTGGCTCTACTCCAGGTCTTTTCTGTCCAGAATGTAAGAAACCATTTTGGGATCAAGTTTGCTCTCCTTTGCTATTTCCGCTGCAATTTTTTCTCCGGGAATGCCTTCAGCTTTCATGTTCCTTATTTTTGAAATTACATAAGGAGGAATTGTATAGTACTCGTTAATATCTTTCCTGTGCCCCCATACATCCCCTTCCAGGAGCTGGACCTTTTGCATTTCCAGAAACATTTCTATAGCTCTTGAGACTGTACGCCTGTAAGACTTCGGAAGCTGAATTACTTCAAGCTTCGGACAGGTCTCAACAAGAAGGAAAACATCCTTGTTTGACGGCCTGAATGCAAGGTGAACAACCTTTTCATTTGGATTCAGTGACAGAATTTCATTTCTTGAACTGATGACTCTTATTTTCATATAGATCCCCCGACCCAAAACTTAATTAAAGAATCAATAAAATAAGTTACACGACTTTATTTAAATAATTTTCTATGTATGCTTATCTAGTTCATCCCATTAATCTGAGAGTATTTGGAAAAAAAGGGATATAGAAAGGCAAAAACGAAATCACTGAGAAAAAAGAAGAATTTTAATACTTGAATTGTTTATAAGCTAATTTAGTCCCTCTCAATAAATATAAAAAAGGTGTTTTGTAAAATATTGTAGAATTTTGTGCCCGGAATAGAGGAGAGGAATAGAGCTTATCCAGGGAAAGACTCGGGAGTTTTACGCTTCGTCCATAAAGCTCCGAAAACTGCAAAAACCCGGAGAAACCCAAGAAAAGTATAGATTAGATGGAAGTTCCAATGCGGAACTCCATCTTGAAAAGAAGTATTCGAATTTTAAGGAAAAGCTTTTAAAAAACTTCCAGAGTCTTTTAGAAACGTCTTTTAGAAATATCTGTCTCTTTTATTCCTGTTCGAAAAACGTCGAATTATTTCCTTTCGAAGATCTATCCATTCTTTTCTGTTCGAGAAACGTCGATTTATTCCTTTTCGAAGAGCTATCTAAAGAGCTATCTACTTATTCCTGTTCGCCATCCCTCATAGGGTACAATCTGCAGAAAAGGCATCTACCTGGAGAATACCCTCGAAAGATGGCGAAAGAATTGCAGTATTAGTCCACAGTTCTTTTGCTCAGGATGTAAAGGATCATATCCGAATTTAATTTGCTTTCCCTCGAAAGTTTCTCGGCAATAACCTCATTGGTGAATCGGTCGGCTTTTAATTCCTGAATTTTCTCCAGAATATTCTGAGAAACATTATAATATTCGTTTATATCCTTCCTATGTCCCCATACATCCCCTTCCAGAAGATTTATCTTCTGCATCTCCAGGAACATTTCGATTGACTTGGAAACAGTCCTTCTGTAAGATTTCGGAAGCTGTATTGCTTCAATTTTCGGGCATGTTTCCGCAAGCATAAATACGTCCCTGTTAGATGGTCTGAAAGCAAGGTGGATAACCTTCTCGTTCGGATTGAGGGTAGGAATTTCCTCCCGTGAACTAACTACTCTGATTTTCATACGCATCCCCACTCTTTATTTTAAGAATTAAATTTTCATTTATTTAAAAATCAAATTTTGTTTACGCATTTACATTTTATATACATATCGATTAGCCGAAATATTATTTACAGGGTTTATACCCAAAGCGAGTTCTAATAGCATCAGCATGTGCCTGTAAGCCCTCCTCCTCGGCTAATGCGATTATAGTTTCTTTCAGACTTTCAAGTCCACTCTTGCTGATTTTCTGAATACTCGAGTACTTAATAAAGTGGTTGATGTTCAAACCTGAGTAAACTCTGGCATATCCAGCAGTGGGAAGAACATGATTGGTTCCTGAGGCATAATCCCCAACAGGCACAGGAGAATAGTTCCCTACAAAAATCGATCCTGCATTTTTGATTCTGTCAAGTACGAAATCCGAGTCCGATACCATAATCTCAAGGTGTTCGGGGGCAAATTTATTGCTGAAGCCAATGCTCTGTTCCAGGGAATCTGCAATAAGAATTGCGGCATTTTCAAGAGAAGCTTTTACAATGCTGCTTCTTGCAGCCTGTTCAGCCTGAACAAACACTTCTCTTTTTACAGCTTCTGCCAGAGTATCCGAACCTGTGACAAGTATCGAGACTGCACTCGGATCGTGTTCTGCCTGCGCTATGATATCCGAAGCAACCATGACAGCGTCTGCCGATTCGTCTGCAAGAATGAGTACCTCGCTTGGACCCGCCGGGAAGTCGATCTCTGCAACGTCCCTTATCTGCATTTTGGCAGATGTGACAAAAACATTTCCTGGACCTACGATTTTGTCCATTTTCGGAACGGTTTTAGTCCCATAGGCCATTGCTCCTATAGCCTGCACGCCACCAAGTTTAAAAACTTTATCCGCCCCTGCAACTCTGGCGGCAGCAAGCGTAAGCGGGTGCACGGAACCATCCGGTCTTGGCGGCGTACAGACTATGACCTGCTCCACTCCTGCAACCCTTGCAGGGATTACGGTCATGAGCACGGTCGAGGGATAGGAAGCCCGCCCTCCCGGAGCATACGCACCCACATTTTCCAGAGGCGTTGCCTTTTGACCCAGCACGATCCCCGGTTTAAGTTCCATGAACCAGGTAGCTTCCGGAAGCTGAGCCTCATGGAAAGCCCGTATGTTTGAAGCCGCGGCTTTAAGGTGGTCCAGAAGCTCAGGACTTATGCCGGAAAGAGCCTTTTCAAACTCCTCTTCACTCACTTCAAAGTCTGTAAGTTCGACTTTGTCAAATTTAGCCGTGTATTCCCTGAGCGCGACATCTCCTTTTGTACGCACATCCGAAAGCACTGCTGAAACAGTTTTCGCTACATCCTCGAGCCCGGACCCCCGGGAGAGCAATTTCTGCATTTCAACTTCCGAAACATCTGACAACTTTTTGAATAACATTATGACCATCTCTGAAAGAACCTGAAAGAACCTGATACATATTGAAATCTGAAATTTATATAAACTGGCAAATCTGGTATAAACATATCTGGTACGAACTGGTAATCAGTAACGCGAGAGCCGAATAACCAGGTAATCGGTAATCTGAGAGTTGAATAAATGAGAAATCAGTTAAGTTGGGACTGAACGACCGTTAACCTGATATCCAATCTCATTAAATCCCTGCTCTCATTTAATATTTTATCCCTTACTGCCCCAGTTAACAAAGAACAAAAACCGTAAAAAAGACATGAACCATCAAAAGATAAAAGGAACAAGGCAGGTAAAATCAATAATCGTTAATTGTTTTTTGCCCCGACGAAGAGCTTTTATCAGGAAGTCCAGGCTCAATTATTCCTGAGACTGCCTCTTTTCTACCGATCTGCTTGAAAATTCTTTCTGCAATCTTTGGCCCCAGTAGAGCAGCCACATTCTCAGGATCAGCTCCTGCAAGCTCTGCTGAGGATTTGAACCCTGCTTCGTAAAGCTTCCTTGACCTCACGCGCCCTACACCTCCGATATCGAGCAGGTCCATAAGTTCGGGGCCTGCCCCATAATGGATCCTCTTTTCGAGTTCTACGGCTTCTTTTGCCCCTTTGAGGTCAAGGAGCCTGGCAAGCTGGGCCGCAACATGCATAATCCATTCCCCAATATCGGCAATCGCATGGATATCGCCTTCACCTATACCGAACTTTAAGCAAATTTCATTTTCAGACTTTTCATGTATCCAGTCAACCAGGAGAAGAGAAGTCTTGACTTCACCCAGGAACCATTCATAGTCCGTAATATTGAAAGGGCTCGGCACCTTTAAGAACTCGCTGACATGAGCCATTACGTAATCGTTGATCTCCTGATAGTCCTGGTTTCGCATGTAAAGTAAGCGCATATCAGGCGTGCTGCACACCAGATGCAACAGGGTAAGCTCGGTCAGTGTTTCCGCTTCTCTAAGGCCTTTTGCAATGCGGGCAGCCGACAGTGGATCGATATAGAGCCTTGAGACAAGTTTTCCAAAGTTTGTAGAGATAAGGGCGTCTGTCTTCTCAAGCATCCCTTCCTGGCGCAAAAAGTTCAGGCATTCGTCCACAACCGTGGAAAGCCCGAAATTTGAATACTGGAAAGCAAAAAATGTTGCCTCCAGAAAATCCATGAGTTCTTCTTTTGTCCGCGCAAAGCCATTGGAGATTGTAGAGAGCACATGGGTCCTGAGTGCATTTTCAGTTCCGAGCTTGGACCAGATATCTTCGGCATCGGCCTCGATATAATTCTCAAAAAGGAAAACAAATTCTTCATATGATCTCGCGACAAGCACAGCTTCTCCGTACGGGTCAAGCCTGGGCCTGCCTGCCCTGCCTGCCATCTGCTTGTACTCGAGCACAGGAATAGGTTGCATCCCGCCTTCAGAGGAATAGCGCCTGTAACTCCGGATAATTACACGTCGCGCTGGCAGGTTAAGCCCGGCTGCAAGGGTGGGAGTGCTTGAAATTAGCCTGATTTTTCCAGCCCTGAAACCGTCCTCAACAAGTTCCCTTAAAGGCGTGGTAAGCCCAGCGTGGTGAAAAGCCGTCCCTGAGCGGATACAGGCTGCAAGGATCGTTGAGGTGTCGGTATCGCTGTTTTCGAGGATCTCGTCTGCAATTTCTGCCAGAACTTCCTTATCTTCTGCTGAGAGCGTCTTTTTAACGGTCGAAGCTGACCTCTTTGCAAAAGCCATGCAGTTTTTCCTGCTGCTCTCGAAAACAAGGCACTGCCCACCGTTTTTGAGGGTATCCAGTGCAAGGTTAACGGCTTCGTCTTTTGTGGACTGCTCAACAGGCTTTTCCATATCCCTGCAATAAAATGTCCCATTGAAGAACACCCCTTCCAGAAGTTCGGTAGGCCTCCATTCGCTTACTAGAAGCCCGGCTTCCAGCCAGGTTGCAAGCTCGTCAGCATTCCCGACGGTCGCTGATAGCGCCAGGATCTGGCAGGAAGGATTCATTTTTCGAAGCTTTGCAAGGGTGATCTCAAGCGTGGGCCCCCTGTCCGGGGAGTCAATAAGATGTACCTCATCTGCCACAACTACCGAAATTTCCTGCATCCAGGCAGTCTCGTTCCTGAGCAGGGAATCGGTTTTCTCCGATGTTGCAACAATAATGTCATTTACCCCTAGCCCTTCGTCCCGCAGGTCATAGTCCCCTGTAGAGATCCCGACCTTTATTCCAATTTCCGAAAACTCCCGAAACCTCCTGAATTTCTCTGAAGCAAGAGCTCTTAGAGGCACAATATAGAGCGCCTTTCCTCCTGAGAGGATGGATTTCAACATTGCAAGCTCGGCAAGGAGAGTCTTCCCTGAGGCAGTAGGGATCGCAGCAAGCAGGTTTCTTCCTTCCAGCAGCCCTTTTTCCACAGCTTCGGCCTGAGGAGGATAAAGCTCCAGAATCCCGGAGGCGAGATAAAACCGTTTTACTTCACCGGGCAGATCGAGACTTTCTATTTTCATTGAGAACCAGAAACTCACACATTGGATAAAAAGCTATTTTGAAACATTGAATAAAAAGCTATTTTGAAACCGCATCCAGTATCAAAAAAGATATCTGCAAAAGATTTTTTAAAATCTCTGTAAAGTCCTTCAAATCTCTGTAAAGTCCTTTAAAAATCTCTTTAATAGCCTCTGCAAAAACCTGAGTTCCCTTTTAAGGGAACTCTGACCATTAAGGTCCTTCGATATCATTTAGCTTCACTGGAAATTTAGCTACCTGCAGAATAGTAGTAATTTCCACTTTCTTTCTGTTCCCGGTCAAGCCTTGAGCCCAGGTTATTCACACGCGGACGCCTTGTTTCTTCGTCTCTTCGGAAGGTTATGCCCAGGTTCTTCAGGAATTTGTTCATACCGGTTTCCATGCTGAAAGGGCCGTGCGCTTCACCGTATACCGAAGGCTTGCCTTCAAAAACCATAAGGCGCTGGCTCAACATATCTATCATGTAGATATCGTGGTCCACGACAAGGGCTGTCTTCTGGTTGCTTTCGGCAAAGCGATTGAGGACTTTTGTGACCATGGAGCGCTGTTCCACATCCAGATGGGCACTGGGCTCGTCCAGAATATAGAGGTCGGCTTCATGTGACAGGCAGGCTGCAATCGCAACCCTTTGCAGTTCTCCGCCACTGAGATCCGTAAGCAGGCTGTCATAGATCTTTTCAAGCTGGAGCGGGTTCGAAATTTCGACTTCGTAATAGCTGGTTCCGAACTGCCTCGTGATTCCGCGCAGGAAGTCCTGCACACTCACAGGGATATCGGCTTTGATATACTGAGGCTTGTAAGAGATTTTGACATCTATACCGGGATCGCCCTCATCAGGCTTGATTTCTCCTGCAAGAACTTTTACGAAGGTAGACTTTCCTATCCCGTTCGGGCCCACTATCCCAAGTACCTCGCCTTCACGAAGGCTGCCGCCTGTTGCTTTCAGGGAGAAGCCATCCCCGAATTTCTTTGAAAAGCCATTAAAGTTAACAACTGACCTTAGCTGGGAGTCTTCTCTTGGGGGATGGACTTCAAATTTAATGGCTTCAGGCCGGATTCTTATATTCTCCTCAGGGAGGTAGCCTTTAAGGTACTGGTTAATCCCAACACGTACACTCTTCGGGAGAGTTACCACACCAAAGGCTGCAGGCTCTCCATAGGCAATATGGATTACATCTGTGAGCATGTCCAGAATTGCAAGGTCGTGCTCTACCACAAGCACAGCCCTGTCTTTTGAGATCTTCTGGACCAGGCGGGCGACATTGATCCTCTGATAGATATCAAGGTAGGGACTGATTTCGTCAAAGAAGTAGAACTGGGCATCCCTTGCGGCACATGCTGCAATTGCCACACGCTGCAGTTCACCGCCACTCAATTCCGAGATCTTCCTGTCGACTACACCTTTTAAATCAAGGTAGTCAATAAGTTCATCAAGTATTCCTCTCTCATCGGTCTTTCCGAGCAGCTCCGAGGTTTTTCCTTTGAAAGCTTTAGGGATCAGGTCCACGTACTGGGGTTTCTGGGAAACTCGGACCTTTCCGTCCACAACAGCCTTGAAATAGTCGTAAAGCGCCGTTCCGGCATAGTGTTCAAGCACAGTATCCCAATCACCTTTTTCCTGTCCGAAGTTAGGGATCAGAGCTCCTGAAAGGATCTGGACGGACGTACTTTTTCCTATCCCATTCGGACCGAGAATTCCTGTTACCTTTCCGACCCTGGGAACAGGCAGCCCGAAAAGGGCAAAACCGTTTGGCCCGTATCTGTGAGTTGGCTCCTTCAAAGCTTCAGGAAGCCCTATGATCATAATGGCCTTAAAAGGACATTTGTTAATGCAAATCCCGCAGCCTACACAGAGTTCTTCGGATATGACGGGTTTTCCGCCTTCCTCAAAAACAATCGTCTCATCCCCTGTTCGGACTCTCGGACAAAATTTCTCGCACTCCTTACTGCACCTTCTGGGCTGACACCTGTCTTTATTAAGTATAGCTATTCTCATAATAGTCCCCGAAAATTACGTTTTTCCTTGATTTATTAGATAATATAAGAAGCAATAGCGTGCCTGCCATGACTTTTCAAGCGAGGCGCGTAACAATATCATTTTTTGTATATAGTAGAGAGCAGTCATCACAGCAGGGCAACGTGATAATGTAACGGTGCCCTATTGAGAGATTTATTGTACATATACAGCAGTATCGGTTATGAAATGCCTGCTCTGGTATATGAACCGTTGGACGATTGCAGGCACGAAAATAACCGGGAGTTTAATTAAGTAAACTGGCGAATACGATGAAGTGAAAAGGCAACTAATAGAGTAAATATATTAATCAGCCTTAGAGGAGAGATCAGTTTTACAGGAGCTCTTTAAATCAACCAGAAAAGACCTGTAATAAAAAATTTCAATTAGAAAAGCCTGTGTAAAAGACCCTCGAAATTGAGAAGGCCTTTTTGCAGCTCAGGAATGACGATTTAAAGAAAGTTTAATTCAGGAGAAGGGTCCAGACAACAAGGAAGAAATCAATAACTACAAACTCTACGTAAAACCAGTCCTTGAATTTGAACTCCTTTGTACTGATCTTGATCTGAGGATAGATGAGCCTCTGTATGTAATACGTAAGCGCAATGACAATCATAAGTACGGCATACCAGACCCTATCTTCTCCGGTCCCGTACAGGCTGAAACACAATACTCCTGCGATTATGCCAAGTGCTGCGGCTACTATTGTTTTTATAATTCCGTCCCTGTGCTCCTTCTGTTTTTCTTCAGGCGTCCTTTCCTTAATCAGGCTCTTCTTTTCCGAAGTCTCAACCTTTGCTACAGGACTCTCTTCAGTAGCTTCTGTAATTTTTGCGAGTTCCTTTCTGGACTTTGACTTTGGGTTTTGCTTACTCAAGCGGTATACTCTCCTGAACGGCAATTAACATTCCCGGGATGTGATCGTATCAAGATCTAATCTCAGTTCAAAATTAGACTTGATTTAAGATCTGAATTCACAGATTTGAGGTATGAGATTAAGATCATTGTATTTAAATTATTAGAATCAAATTATTGAAATAAGATTATCGAAACCAGATAGTCTGGAACACAATTAATGTAACTGGATAACGGAATCAGACTGTTGAAAGCAGACAATTGAGATTAAGTATTGAGATTAAGTATTGAGATTAAGTATTAGGACTGAATTTCACAGCTTTAAATAAATTCATTACTTAAAACATTACCGATCTGATCTATGGATATCGAATCAATTCCTATTGAATTTAAATGTTTTGAAAATTTTGAAGGTCTGTGCCCTCCCGGATGATAGACAAGAGTGACTTCAGGAGAAAGTTTCCTGACCATATTCTCAAGCCCGCAGACGTCAAGATGGTCACTTATCCTGATTATTGGATAGGGATAATCCGTCCGGCAACTTAACACATACTTTTTCATGTTCCAGGGAAGCCTGTCGAGGTCCCAGGGAGCAACTACGAAAACCCCGTCATCTTCTTCGAAGTCAAGCCCTGCCAGTTCCCCGGCATCCTCAACCATACTGCGGGTAAGAGCCCTTGTCCTGGCCTCCATGCGGATGGCACCGTCATACCCAAAGCCCCTTATGAGCTCGACTGCGCGCTGGGCCTTTCCAAATTCGTATGCTCCAAAGGCAACAGGCCCGCTTTCAAAAAGTGCAGATCTCATACCTTCAAGGTCATCTGCAAAATGGCAGGCCGGATCAGCCGGATCGCCATAATTAGCCTCAGTAATAAGGACATCACAGGGAGGAAGTCTTTCTGCATCTTTGACGTCCCCTGTAACCAGAATCCTTGCCCCCACCTCATTTTCCCAGTAAAAAGCAGTCGCGCCTGCCGTATGTTCCGTGGGGAAGGTCTTTACCTTTGTTCCTTCTATATCAATTTCATCCCCAAGCCTGAACGTGCTGCCCGCATATTTTCTGTCATGCCTGATTTCAAGCGCCATTGCGGTTTTTTCCGAGCAAACAGCATTGGGGGAGAGCATAGCCGATTTTCCATGATGGTCGGAATGGGCATGGGTGATCAGATAAGCGTCGGGCTGGAGATGTTTTCCCGGCGTCCTTGTAGTATCAATAGAAAAGGTGCGCAAATCTCCGGCACAATCCCTGAACCGGATAGATATATGCGGTTTGAAACTCCCGCGAGAATTACGCTGCCTGAGTGCCAGCACACCAAGATCGATCAGTTTTTTAGAAATCACGCAAATCCTTCTGGAAATAATACTTAAGGTATTTAAGTTTAGGCAAAAATTGTAGATTCGTAATAACTGGGTTATATAAAAAATATAAGACAGTATCAGATTTAAAGCTTTTTCGGATTTTGCCTTACATCGACGGATAAAAGGGTAAAATGAAGTTAATCTCAGGAATTCTTTGTTTAGTGAGCCCTGCTCACGGACCTTAAAAATCAAAAAGAAACCGTTTTAAGCATTAGTATTACTGGAACTTATGGTGCTGGGCAGTTGATAGAAGGACGAGATTCATAACAAGAGGAGGAAAAATCAAAACCAGAGTCTCGAAAATAAGATCAGTACTGCTAAAGTCAAGCGTCCCATGAAATCACTCGAGAAAGATATCACAAGCAAAATTATCGTGGGATATGCCACTGAAGAAATTGTAGAATTTGTTTTTCAGTTAGCATTGACAGGAATTTCGACAGCAACCCTGGGAGTCCAAGTTCCTCCCCAGGCTCCGAATCTCTTAAAAAAGGTAGCAAAATAAGTTAATAAATAAGAAACCCTCTTGAAAAGCGGATCTCAATTATACTCTCAATGTTCTCATCTCCTCTAAATAGAAGTTTTAAAGCTGGAGATCAGATCGCGAAAGATTCCGCGAAAGATTAGACAGCTCTTTTTACCTTTCAATCTTCAGTAAGCTTCTTACATCGTACCTTACCCTGCTCGAATTCAGGCATGGGATTCCTTGGTGATTATATAAGCGACCATTTCAGGGTTAAGCTTGCTTTCCCTTGAAACCCTTGCTTCAATATCCTCAGTGGCTTTGCCTTCGGATTTCATTTCCTTGATTTTTTCAGTGACTGAGGACGGAATGGTGTAATATTCGTTTATATCCTTTCTGTGACCCCATACATCGCCTTCAATGAGCTGGATGCGCTGCATTTCAAGGAACATTTCTATGGATTTTGAAACCGTACGCCTGTAAGATTTGGGTAACTGAATTACCTCAAGTTTTGGGCAGGTCTCAACCAGTCCCAAAATATCCTTGTTCGACGGCCTGAAAGCCAGGTGAACAACACGCTCATTCGGGTTAAGTGTAAATATTTCTTCTCTGGAACTAACCACTCGGATTTTCATGTTTTTCTCTTCCCACTGTAAATTTTTTTTACGTTTTTACATTGATATATTAGATATACTGACTATAAATATTTATCCTATTCAACTAACATTATTTAGATAGTATTCTGGATTTTTATCCACAAAGCGTTTCTTTAATGAATCGAAGGAGGCGAAAAAAAGAGAACGTGATACAATTATTATGGATCGTCTTTTATTTTGATTCGGTTTTTACCATCATTACAGATACAATTTTTTTTAAGTAACTGATGTAAATATTATGACCTCTATTGAGATCCCACACCTTTTAACCTGGGAATTTCAGTCAGACTTCTCCATCCTGAATAAATGAAATTCAATCACAGGCAAGCTACTTAAAAAATAGTCAGCAGTGAACCGAGTAGAGTAGAAAAAAGGTTATCGAAGGGCATCATCATAAAAGAAATTAAAACTTACCTGTAAAAGAAATGGAGTATAAGAACCCATGGAAGTATAAACAGATCTGCAAACAAAAGCTTTCCAGTCACAGGAATCATAAAAAAGCTCAAAAAACGGATATGGAAAAAGACTAGCCCCGGGTTTCTGGAACCCCGGGCGGTCTTTGTCAGAAAAACTGAGGGTCAGAGAAGCTTATCGAGTTCCGACGCCAGTACACTGCCCTGGGTTACACCCATGAAGCGCTTTACTTCGGTCCCATCTTTCTGAATGATCAGTGTCGGGACAGCGTGTATGCCATATTTGGAGGCCATTTCCTGGTTTTCATCCACGTCGACAACTTTGAACTCAACCTTATCCCCGTACTTTTTCTCAAGCTCTTCAAGAATCGGTTTTTGCATCCTGCAAGGTCCACACCATGTTGCGGAAAAGTCCAATAACATCGGTTTCATAAAATCACCTTTATATTTTGAAACGTCTGAGACTTTCTCTGTTTTCGTTTAATTCACTCCGGGAAGCATACATAAAAATCGTACATGTACTGCCAGCAAGGCCTGTACGACAAAGCTGCCGGAAACCCAATCCTGATGATAGGCGACCTGAAAGCTGGATTTACCAAATACAGGGTCGGGACTCAATTAATTGTATATATTATCTTCGAGAATATATAACGCTTATCTCAAGTTCATGGGTTTTACTGTAAACGTATTCTTAAGAGATAGCATCAGTAAGCTTCTATTGAGTTAAGGAATCACTCGTTCTTTCCGGTCCTGCCTCTAATTACGTTGCCAAAATACATACAGCCTTCCATCGGGATCGTTGGCATATCCGGGGACTCGTTAACCATAATAACAGGAGCACCACGGACCAGCACGCAGGGCACTCTTTCTCCGGCTTCTCCCATAAGGAGTTCGGCAGCCGAGACAAGGTTATCTGCTACAGCCTTATATGTAATACGGAGAGGTTTCCCATAGATATCGTTAGTTCCCCGGGCATCCTCCACAGGTACAAAACCTGAAACTCCAAGTGCAATTCCCGAGCAACCAAGCCTGAGAGGCTGGGTTCTGCTGTCCCCTATTATTACCCCCAGCTTGCATGAGTAGCGCTGCTCAAGCCTGATCCGGACCTTTTCCGAACTTTTTCGTGGGTCTTCCGGAAGCAGAATTACATGACCTTCAGGAGCATTGGAAGCATCAATTCCTGCATTTGGAGCCAGAACGCCTTTAGTAATTGTAAGGGCAGCTCCGGGCACACCACCAAAAATCTCATCGCACTCCTGAAGCACGAGTTCCATTTCCCTGGGATCGATCCCGTACTTTTCCCCAAGCTCCTTTGCCCTTTTGCCCGGTGTGACACTCTCAAGCTTAACAACCCTTTTCTCAGCCGTACCGACCGCAGATTCGGCAAGCACGAAAATATCCCCATCAGCCGGGATAAGTCCTGCCTTCTCCAGAGCCATTTCTAGAATCTGTACGATATCGTCCCCTTCCCTGATAATAGGGGTTTTAATGCCAAACATCTGGATGGAAATGCTTTCTGAACTCATATTTTGCTGCCTTTAGAAGCTAATGATTAGCTCAGTCTGGAACAGCTCAGTTTGCTGAACCGAAAATAGATGCGAATCAAATCGTAAAATACCGGAAGATATTGATAAATGTATCCAAGGGCTCCAAAAAAAATGCTAGAAAATCTTCGGTTAATGTCCTGAAGAAACACGAAGGTTCAGGCGCAGAACACAGGGAAGTACAGAGTCTTAACGCGGAAAAAGAGTAAAAAGAGATTCTTCCGGTACAGAGAGGATTTTAATAAGCCTCTGCCGGAATTATTTCCCGGAAATTCCAGCCATAGAAAGCAGTCTTGGAGTATTTTTGTGAGAGCCTACAGGCATGATATGAACCCCTCTTGAGAGTTTCATAAGCTCTTTTATAGTTTCTGAAGCTATGGAAAGGCCCTCTTCCACCGGATCAGGCGCATCTTTTATGCGAAACATGATCTCCTCAGGCACACGGATTCCGGAAATATTCTTGTTCATGTATTCAGCCATGCCCAGGGATTTGAGAGGAATCAGGCCCGCAATCACAGGCACTTCAAGATGGCTCATGGTTTCCATAAATTCCTCAAACATGCCCACATCATAGACAGCCTGGGTCTGGATAAAGTCAGCTCCGCACCTGACCTTCTTTTCAAGCTTTATGAGCTGGATGGTTTTTTCAGGATCTATGCCAGAGACAGCGCCTGCACAGAAAGAAGTTCCTCCGTCCAGCCTGTTTCCTGCAAAATCTATGCCTGAATCAAGTCTCCGGACAAGTTGCAGAAGCTGCACGGAATCGAGGTCGTATACGGGCTTTGAACCGGGGTGATCTCCACACGAAGGAAAATCCCCTGTCATCAAGCAGATGTTCCGGATACCGAGAGCATACGCTCCCAGGAGATCTGACTGGAGTCCGATCCTGTTCCTGTCCCGACAGGTGAGCTGCATAATAGGCTCATGTCCTTCATCAAGCAGAAGCTTGCTAAAAGCCAGAGAACTCATATGCATAATCGAGCACTGGTTGTCTGTGACGTTTAGAGCGTCTGCAATGCCTTTGAGCTGGCGAGTATCTTCCAGGGGGACTGAGAATCTTGTACCCTTAGGAGGGGAGACTTCAGCAGTAACCAGAAATTTGCTGGAATTCAGTTTTTCACGAAAATTAAAAAGCATTGAATAAGAATATTAGGAATGAAATTATTTAAAACCATGCTCCTGAGGAGTATGACAACGTAAAAAAGGACAGGTTTCTTGATTAATCCCAGAGACTAAGACGCTGAAGAAAAGCGTAGAGACGGCTTTTTCCGCTTCGAACTTCTGGACTTTCAGTTTTCCTGCAGTTTAGTGTGTTTAGCTAATTTCTCCTGTCCCCGGTAATATGGAGTCTTGAGTAAACAGTTAGCATTTACGTTCGAAGCTACAGTCTCGATCTTACTTCTTTGTGGGCTTACCTTCGGACCAGAAGGCTCGCCTGTGACTCCCTGACATCAGCCGATTTTATTCATATGGAAAGAATTATATTTAAGGAATTTCGCAACAGCTTTGCGCTTTATGAATACGGTTTTTGAAGACATTTCGGGATAATTTCTTGAATATGTTTTCATGTGCCTGGAGAATATTTGTTAGATCTAACAGACAGGACTATGGACAGGACTAGTGGACAGGACTATGGACAGGACTA
>CAYSZA010000021.1:0-20223 GCA_964435275.1 uncultured Methanosarcinales archaeon
GTGATTTCCACACTCGCTGCAAAGAATTTTGGAGGCAGGCTGGGGGGAATTTTTGCAGGTTTGTCTTCGGAAGAGCCACTGTTGCTGCCTGCTTTATCCTGTTGCAGATAATCCCCTCAAAAATCTTTGCAGGAGCTTTTGTCGCTTTTCCAGCTGTCATGGTATCTGCCGTGATAATGGCCGGACACTTCGAAAATTCGAAGCCGGCTTCGGATATTGCCCTTGGAGCTAGCGCAGGAATGATGGGCTGCACTATTTGCGTCCTCACCGCCGTTTTCTGCATGGAGCACCTTAACAGGTGGGGCCTTTCAATTATTATTGTCCTTTTAGTCTGGTTTCTCAGCTCATATTCAGCAACCAGGCTGATCCACAGATTACTGGAAAAAATAAGAGAAAAAAGATACCGAAAAACAGCTGATTGAGATATTCGGACTTCCAGAAAAGGCCCCAAGAAGAGAATCCTTTCCGGGTTTGCTTTACTGTATCCTCTTCCAGACTACTCTGGGTTCATCCCTGGGCTATTCCGTTAATCCGTATTTCCGGACTATCCGGGACTACTCTATTATCCTTGATGTCTTACCTACCTGGCTTACTGTTTTAATTTCATTGGTTCTCCACAACACGTTACATTGCCGGTACAGCAGGCATCAGTAGAGCAGGATACATCTCCACACTCCTTTACTACCTGAAGTTCAAAACCACATGCTTCGCAACGAAGAGTCTGACCCATTTTCAAATCTCCACAATTCATTTCCATATCACCTCAATATGCTTGATATGAAAAGTATGTAATTTAGGTTCAAACTGCTTTTGAAACAATGATTCTGAACATTAATCTTTAAGGCTGGAACCAGAAAAAATGAAGGGACAGCATAAATCAGTTCAGAGCCCCTTTTCCTTCGCATCGAACCCAATTCGAATAAAATAGGAACTAATAAGGATATACTCAAAAGGCACTCGAATACATCTGAAATTGCTGTACCGGACCCTGTGCCGACTTCAGAAGAACCTTTAATCTCTTTAAACGCCCTGAACTCCCTGAGAAGCAGCAGTCCTGAGAGCAGGAATGACAGGAAATCCGAAGCTGGAAAGGCCACCCAGACGCCGCCCAGATTGTAAAAAAGGGCAGGATGTTAACAAGAGGGATGAGAAAGAGAAACTGACGGCTGAGTGAGAGAAGGAAAGAAGGCCTGCTTACAGCTTTAAATGAACTAATCTTTCTGGCTTTTGCTCAAAAGGGAAAAATTAAATGTAGAAACCAGGGAAAAACCTGGAATGACCGAAAGGTATATAATTAGGGAAATCCTAACTAACAGGACGGATCGAGAATGAGGGAGAAAAAAGAGCATTTATTCATAGTTTTTGAGAACCTGATCAAAATCAAAAGCGAATGCTCTTGTCAAGTCTTCTCCGAATGTGGGCTATCGGATATTACGCTCAAGCAGATCGGGTATCTGAAGACCATTGACGAATGCGGGGAAGTAACATTTAGCAAGCTTGCTAAAATCACCAGCAACTCAAAGCCCACCATCACCGAGATGATTAACAAGTTTATCAAAATGGAGTGTGTGTACAGGGAGAAATCCCAGGATGACGGCAGAATTTTTTACATTCGTCTGACCGAAAAAGGGCAGATGATAGCCCATGCTGAGGAGAACGCTTTATTGCAGGTCATTGAAAGGATAGCAAATTCGCTGGATGAGAAAGAAATGGACATGCTTATCAAAATCCTGGGGAAGATAAGATAATTTTTTTGTCCGCGGAAATAGTTAGGTTAATTTAAACTAAATACTTGAGATAATAATTGAGACGATTGACAATGTATTCAGAACAAACTGGAGAAAACCGAGAGAAACTGGTAGTGCCCCTTTTTGAAATAGTGATTTACCCTAAAAGCCGGACAAAACTCATGGCTGACAAAGTTACCGGCGAAATACTGTTAAATGAAATGAAGAATGCCGAATTTGTGAATGCTATCGGGCTAACAGTAAAGAGCGGCACAAAGGCTTCAGACTTATCCGAAGATAGTTTGTACAAAACCGGAAACCTGCTTAGAATCACACTTGTACAGCCTGCTGACGACGGATATCTTGTTGTCGCAAAGGCTATTGAAAGAATCGAAACGGTTTCTCTGCAGCGCAGGAGCGGGCTTTTCTATGCCACCTATAAACCTGTCTATGATCTGCCGGATTTCGATGAAGACACTCAGGCCGAGATATTGGCAAATATAAAAAAGACCATTCACGAGATAAGCAACAGGTTCCAGGGCTCCGAGCAGTTTACCCGCCCAATCGATAAGATGGATTCCATTGACCAGATAATGGGATTTGTCATGCCGTACATACCTGTAAAACTTGCCGAGAAGCAGAAACTCCTGGAGCTCGCGTCTGTTCGTGAACGGTATCTTCTGTTCCTTCACATTCTGACAAAGCAGAAAGAAAATATCAATCTCCAGATCGAAATGGCAAAAAAAGTTACCGATAAGATAAGCAAGTCGAATAGAGAGGCAATGCTGCGCGAGCAACTGAAGGTAATTCAGGAAGAGCTCAATGAAGGGGACGACTCCGGTTCAGGCGATGCCGCTTACAGAGAGAGGATTGAGAACTCAAAGATGCCTGATGAGGTAAAAAAGAAGGCACTGGCCGAGTTAAAGAAACTCGAAACCGGAGGTAATCACAATCCTGAAGCGCATGTTATCAGGAATTATCTCGACCTCCTGCTCGATCTCCCCTGGGTGACCGAAGAGAAAAAGAGCATTGACATTGCTGAAGCCAGGCGTGTTCTTGAGAGCAACCATAATGGACTTGAAAAGGTCAAGGAAAGAATAATCCAGCACCTGGCAGTAATGAAATTGAAGCGGGAAAAGCAGGGCTCGATTCTGCTCCTTACAGGCCCCCCAGGAACTGGAAAAACCAGCCTTGGAAAAAGCATTGCTGATGCACTTGGCAGGAAATATGTTCGGGTCAGCCTTGGCGGCGTCAAGGACGAAGCCGAAATCCGGGGACACAGGCGGACCTATGTAGGGGCTCTGCCCGGAAGGATTATCCAGGGCATGAGAAAGGCAGGCACGAAAAATCCGGTATTTATTCTTGACGAAGTCGATAAGCTTTCAGCTTCCTACTCAGGAGACCCGTCAAGTGCCCTCCTGGAGGTCCTTGACCCTGAACAGAACAGTACCTTCTCAGACCACTATCTGGAAGTCCCATACGATCTGTCGGATGTGCTATTCATAGCTACTGCCAACTCCATGGCAAGTATTCCCTGGCCGCTTCTTGACAGAATGGAGACGATCGAGATTTCAGGCTACACAAAGAATGAGAAGTTCGCAATTGCAAGAGACCATCTGCTTCCCTATATCTTGGAAGAACACGGCCTTGATGCGGAGAAACTCAAAATCGAAGATGAAGCCCTGAAAGTGATTATCGATAAATACACCCGTGAAGCCGGCGTCCGGGGACTTAAAAAGCAGCTTGCCAAGACTGCAAGGTTCGTATCTGAGAAGATTGTGTCAGGCAAGGCCGAGCTTCCTTATGTGGTAAAGGCGGAAATGCTCAAAGAAATCCTCGGAAAAGAAGTAATCCGGCAGGAAGAAGCCAGAAAAGAGAATGTGCCCGGCGTGGTTACAGGGCTTGCCTGGACGCCTGTGGGAGGAGACATTCTCTTCATAGAAGGCACGTTTATGCCAGGTAATGGGAAGCTTACGCTTACAGGACAGCTTGGGGATGTGATGAAAGAGTCTGCAAAAATATCTTTAAGCCTTGTCAGGTCACGGCTTGCAAACACTGCAAACAGCTTTGACTTTACTTCAAGCGACATTCACATCCACGTACCCTCAGGTGCAACCCCCAAAGACGGCCCATCGGCAGGTGTGACCCTTTTTACTGCCCTGACATCCCTGATTACAGGCAAAGCAGTTGACCCCAAAATCGCCATGACAGGCGAGGTTACACTTAGCGGGGCCGTATTGCCTGTTGGCGGTATAAAAGAGAAAGTCCTGGCAGCTCACAGGGCAGGTATAAAGAAGGTAATCCTGCCAAAAGAAAACGAAAGGGATCTTGAGGATGTACCTGAAGATGCCAGGAACGAACTTAAGTTCGTACCAGTAGAGACCATTGAAGAGGTCTTGAAAGAAGCCCTGGATATCGACCTGCCAAGGCCGGTAGTGTCATATGCGGGAAACAGCTTCGCACCTGTGCACAATGCATAAACAGACTGGCAACATTAGAAGTTCATTAAAGGTACTAGGATAGAGTTATGGTCTTCCAGAACCATAGCCTTCTTAGTTCCTTATTCTCTTTTCTGTAGCACTATAACACTTACTTTGCTTAACTGAAATTATTATGGCACTTTAAACTAAATTTTTCGACAAGTACATACCTGGAAAGTTATAACCTGCCTGTCCTGAAGATATTAAATACAAGCCATAGTCCAAAGAGGCTGGCAAGAAAGAAACTGAAAATACCAAGAAAAGGCACACCCCATAAAAAGGGTTTCATATCTGTCTGAATGACCACAGAAGAAGCAATAATCATGGCAGAGATAATAAGACTAAAAGAGAGACGGTTACTTGCGGAGTCGATCTCGGATATTAGTCGACTACTTTCCTCCGATTCGAATCTTACCCTTAAGTAACCATTTTCAGCATGGTCAAGTATATGTGAGATTTTAGTCGGAGCTTTTTGGAAAAGGCGGGACCAGCTTGAAATACTGCTGCAAGTTCTGCGAGCCAGATTTTGTGGATAAAGACGCTCCTTCATTTCTTTTTTCGCATAAAGCTCGAGAAGCTCGGTAAAATTGAAATTCTGATCTGTTATAAGTACAAAGCCTTCAACAGCCACTATACCCCTTACTAATAAGGCTATGTTATGGGGTATAGTAACCTGATGATCCCTTAAAATGCTTATCAATTCTTCAATTATCGCCGAAGCATCAAGGTTTTTCAAAGCCTTACCATAGTATTTGGAACGAAAGGATTCAATGTCCACTTTCAATGATCTTGTATCTACATTAGAATCTATACAACCCATATCCCGGAATAATTCGATAAATAACGAACTGTCTCCATTAACTAAAGCTACCATTCCATCCAGAAATACATCGCTCACTTCTGAGGAAAGGTACCCTATCATTCCAAAATCAAGAAATGCTACGGTTCCGTCTTCCATTATTAATATATTTCCTGGATGTAGGTCTGCATGGAAGAAACCATTTTCAAATACCTGCTGCATGAAAGCTTTGCCCACGACGAGAGCTATATTATTCCTATCGAACCCCTGTTTTTCCAGTAAATCGACACGGCTCCCTTTTATACCTTTGATATATTCCAGTGTCAGTACTCGTGTACTTGTATAGTCCCAGTAAACTCCTGGAATGCAAACTTGTTTGTTGTCCCTAAAATTTTCTGCGAAACGATCGGTGTTCCAGCCTTCCTGAGTATAATCTATTTCTGCAAGAATACTGCGAGATAACTCGTCGACAATTTCAATCGGTCTGTACAGTCTCGCCTCAGGTATATGTTCCTCAACAAGCTTGGCTATACTGTACATAATATCCAGATCGGATTCGATCACCTCTTTTATGCCAGGACGCTGAACCTTCACAACAACATTATCGCCACCCTTTATCTTTGCCAGATGAACCTGTCCAATGGATGCGCAGGCAAGTGGTTTTATGTCAAAATGATCGAATAGTTCCTCAATGGAATGGCCAAGCTCTTCTCTTATAGTTAGCTCAACTTCTTCAAACTCAAAAGAAGGTGCATCGTCCTGAAGTTTTGCTAACTCGTTAGCATATTCCAGAGGCACAAGGTCATGCCTCATGCTTAGTAATTGACCTAACTTAATGTATGTCGGTCCCAGTTCTTCAAATATCTTACGTGCTCTAACAGGTCCTGGAGTATTGAGCCTGTCCACCTTATCTTTATCCTTAAACTTATAGGTCAAGTCCCTGATACTGCTCAAACCTATCTTGTCAACAATATATCCAAACCCATACTTTTGGAGAACCTCAATTATCTGGCCATATCTTTTTAACATGGAATAGCGATGAATTCTTTTACGTAACATATTGTCATTAGCCTGTGATTTTTAAATGAATACTTAGCTTATTTCTAAGATAAGTTAAGAGAACACATTATATATATTTAATCAGTACAGTTCGTCATAAAAATAGTAAGTGAGGCAAAATCATGAAAGTAATAGCAATAAATGGAAGTCCCAGGAAAAACTGGAATACAGCGACCCTGCTGGAAAAAGCTCTCGAAGGTGCGAAAACTGAGGGCGCAGAAACCGAGTTAATACATCTCTATGATCTAGAGTTCAAAGGGTGCATAAGCTGCTTTGCCTGCAAAGTAAAAGGTGGAAAAAGCCTTGCCAGATGTTCCGTGAAAGATGAACTGACCCCTGTGCTGGAAAGGCTGGAAGATGCCGATGCGGTAATCCTTGGATCGCCCATCTATCTCGGAAACTTAACGGGAGAGATAAGGTCCTTTATGGAGCGCTATATATTCCCGTATATTACTTACTCGGTTGACGTTCAGACATTCTATCCGAAGAATATCCCCGTTGGTTTCATTTACACCATGAATATCAAGGAAGAAAACTTTGGCATGTTTTGTCTTGATAAGGTTATTGAGCTGAATGAAAGGTTTGCAGCAAAGATATTCGGGTATTCCGAATCTTTATGGAGTACTGACACATACCAGTTTGATGATTATTCAAAATACATTTCGTCTATCTTCAATCCCGAAGAGAAGGCAAGAAGGCGAAAAGAAGTATTTCCGCAAGACTGTCAGAAAGCCTTTGAGATGGGAGCAAGGTTCGTTAAGCGGCAAAAGGCCCTGGAAGCAGAGAAGGAAAAATAATAAAGTATAAGCAAAAATTGTTTAAACTCAGGCAGTTTCACATGAACCGTGAAGAGTCGACAAAAAATTCAAAGCTGTCAACAGTTTCAGAAGAAAGCCCCAGTTCTTCAAATATCTCCCTGAAAACTGCCCTGTATTCCTCTTCAGGTATAGTTTCCCCACTGCTTCCTACAGGCATTATGATTTCGAGCCTGACTTCTCCTGAGGCATCTAGTTCAACTATGTACCTGTTCCCCTTATCATAAGTCATTATCCTCACCCCCGGAACAAAATACCTTACCGAACCCATTCGGTTCTTTCCCTTTAAAAAAACTTCTTCTATGTCCGAACCTGCTGTAGAGTACGTATAAATACCCAAAGTGGGCCCATAAGTGGAACCATCACTGTTTTTCATGAGATAAGCATACACAGCCGGGAAATCAAGAGATTCGTTCACCTGTATTTCAGCGTCCCAGGTCTGGTTTTGTGCGGCTTTTTTAAGAGTTTCAAGATAATTTTCCGAAGTTTTTTCATCAAGGCCGAAGAGAAGCCCGAATTTTTCAAGCATCCAGGAATCATCCGGAAATTCCGAAAGCTGCAAGGGGTATTCGTGGTCGGAGTGGCTGAAGTTCGAGATAGCCACACAGGTTCCATTTCCGGCTTCCGATCCGTCTTCACATATGAAAACCGTAAGCTCGGAGTTACTATTATAATTAAACCTTATATCCTGCACAAGAGCAGCACCTCCGAAACTTTTCCGGACTTCCGGGACATCACCGGGATCAAAACCCGAAAAATTTCCGGGCCAGGGCCAGGAGCCTTCCACTTCATAACCAGCTTCCTCTGCTCTCGTAAGTACGGAACTGTAATCAAAAGACCCGACATCAACCTTCTCCTCAGTATAGTACCAGGAACTGTCTACCAAATACATAATAAGAAAAGGGCCGAATAAATACAGCACAAAAAGGAGGGAAATGAGCAATAGTAATGTCAGTATGGCTTTTTGCTTATTCATGAGACTTTCAACTCTGGAAAAACGTCAGTAGGCTGGAAGGTTGTTATTGTTCCTTAGATGTAGAATCTTAAAAACTGGAGTTGATAACTCGGAGTTCTTCACAATTATTAGAGGAGCTATGTCAACTTAATAAATAATTTATATATCTTAATAAAGGCTTATAAAATTACTGATAACCAGAGAAAACGCAGGCTGTAGATCAAAATATCCAGCTCGGAACCTTCTTGATTATCAATAGCCTGTCCATTAAATGCTTTTTTCCTCCACAGCCTTTAGGTCTAAGTCCAGTACCTCGACTTCGGAGATGAACTTTCTAAATAACTGTTCTTTTTTCCAGTCTTTTCTGTTTTTGGCCCTAGATATCGCAATAATCTATAACTATAGTGAAATCTATAACCGCATTGACTGCATAGAGAAAACTCAGTACCCATGGTGTGAATGTAAGTGTAAAATAAGTTAAAAGCATGAGGTAAAAGTCATGAAAGTGATAGCGATAAACGGAAGTCCTAGAAAGAACTGGAACACAGCTACCCTGCTGGAAAAGGCTCTTGAAGGTGCAGCTTCAGAAGGCGCAGAAACAGAACTAATACATCTCTATGATCTCGACTTTAAAGGTTGTATAAGTTGTTTTGCCTGCAAATTAAAAGGTGGAAAAAGCTTTGGAAAGTGCGCAGTAAAGGATGAGCTGACACCTGTGCTGGAAAGGCTGGAGAATGCCGATGCAGTAATACTCGGATCGCCAATTTACCTTGGAAATTTTACAGGAGAAATGCGGTCATTTATGGAGCGCTATATATTCCCTTATATAACCTACTCTATTGACATACAGACATTCTATCCCAAAAATATTCCTGTTGGTTTTATCTACACTATGAACATCACTGAGGATCTTTTTGAGCTGGTTGGGATTAATAAGCTTATTGAGTCAAATGAATGGGTTGCAACAAGGATATTCGGGTATTCCGAACCATTATGCAGTACCGACACGTACCAGTTTGATGATTATTCAAAATATGTTTCTTCTATCTTCAATCCTCAGGAAAAGGCAAGAAAGCGAAAAGAGGTGTTTCCGCAGGACTGCCAGAAAGCCTTTGAAATGGGGGCCAGATTCGTAAAGCGGCAAAAAGCTCTGGAAGCACAGAAGTAAAACCGTGTTAAGTCCAATTGCTTATAAGGAACATTCAGTATTCAGAGCCGATTGTATTAAAAATTTAAGTGAGGCCCTTTACGCCTCTTTTCTGCAAAATAAACCACGCCGCAAACACAAGGGCTCCGCAGCCCAGAGCAATTGCCCCTAGAACAGGGATCTTGTCTGCCCATTCGAGGGAGATGAACCACATTCCTCCAGCTCCCAGGGTGAAATAGGTGAAAATCAGCAGGGAAGAAGCCGAACCTGTATCCCTGTCGACCTGTTCCAGCACAAGGTTATTGCTCGGGGGCCGGCTAATGCCGATCGAAAATGTAATAAGGAACATTGGCAGGGCAAAACTCCAGGGGCCGTGCTGGCCGGTAGCAAGAAGAAAGATCCCGCCCAGAAAAATCCCTGTAAAGCCCATGGTCATAAGATTCCCGGAGCTGAAGACTCTTCTTAACCTCAGGCAGGTAATAGAGCCGACCATAATCGCAAGCGCATTGAAGGCAAAGAAGTAACTGTATTTCTGTTCAGTTAGCCCGAATTCGGTTATATAAATGGTAGAGGAGCCTGCAATGAAGCTGTAAAGGGGGAAAAGGCTGACGGACATTACCAGGACCATGACAAGGTACAGGGGGTTTAGCATCAACCGGCCGTAGGCATGCATAACCCTGGAGAAAGGGATATTAGATACTGAAGAAAGCGTTTCTGGAAAGCGAAATACTCCAAGCAGCCCGATTCCTCCCATGAACGCCTGAATAATAAAGATCCATGGCCAGGAGAAGTCAGCAAGGACCCAGCCTCCGATCACAGGAGCAAGCATAGGAGCAATCGCCATTATAACAGCCGTATAAGCCAGAACTCTTTCCCTCTCCTGTCCTGAGAAGATATCCCTGGTCATTGCCATTGAAAGGGAGGAGCTTGCAGCAGCCCCTGCTGCCTGGAGCATGCGGGAGAATATCAGCATGGAAGCGTTTGAAGCCAGGGCACAGAGAAAACTTGCAACTATATACACGGCAAGCCCGAAGAGCAGAGGCCTGCGGCGACCAAACCTGTCGGAAATGGGGCCGTAAAATAAAAGGAAAAATCCATAGGTAACGAAAAAGCAGACCAGGATCAGGTTAATTATAGATAGGGGCTGGTTCCAGGTTTTAGCAAGAGATGGAATTGCGGGCAGGATCATATCCGTGGACAGTGCGGGAAAAGCAGTTAGAAGAGCCAGCAGCGGCACTGTTCCTTTCAGATTTTCTCTCAAGCTTCCATTCAGGTTCCCTTTTAGACTGTCTTTCTCTTTTTGAAAGTGCATGGCAAGATCCTTTTATGTTTTTACCTTTAAATCCAATAACTTGTTAAATCCAATAACTTGTTAAATCCAATAACTTGTTAAATCCAATAACTTGTTAAATCCAATGATTGTTTATAGCAGAATAAACCGGCTACAACAGGATAAACTGAAACAAGCAGAATAGGTATCGAAAGAACAAAGGGGTTTATAAAAGTTGTCAGTCTATTCGGATTAAGAGAGTTTACTGCAGAAATCAAAAAGGCTATTTACGAAAATCAAAATAATCTGAATCGAATAAGCATGGAAAACCTGCGAAAATACGGAGACCCTCCTTTTAGTCTTGTCGCCGTTCACGGAGGGCCGGGTGCTCCGGGAGAAATGGCGCCCGTTGCAAGGGAACTTTCCGCGTTTGGAGGCGTGCTTGAGCCGTTTCAGACCGCAGTAACCCTTGAAGGGCAGGTTACTGAACTTAAAGAGATTCTGGAGGATCACGGCAGCCTGCCGGTTACCTTAGTAGGTTTTTCGTGGGGTGCGATGCTCAGCTTTATATTTACCGCCCGGCACCCACAGTTTATAAAAAAGCTAATACTTGTCGGAAGCGGCCCCTACGAAGCAAAATATGCTGCAAACGTTACGAAAACCCGAGTGAGCCGTCTCGGAAGAGAGGATTGGGAAAACTTTCTCCAGCTGACCGAAACCCTGAATGATCCCTCAGCTAAAAACCTGAATGAGACGTTGTGCAGTCTTGGGGAATTAATCTCAAAAGCCGATGCCTATGATCCAATTCCCCATAGGGACGAGCTGCTTGAGTGCAGCTACGAGAGCTTTAAAGGCGTGTGGGAAGAAGCAGATAAATTAAGAAGCTGTGAAAAACTGCTTGAACTCGGAAGAAAAATCCGCTGTCAGGTAGTTGCAATTCATGGCGATTATGACCCTCACCCCTTTGAAGGAGTTCGAGAGCCTCTTTCCGGGGTTTTAAAGGAGTTCAGGTTCGTTTTGCTGGAAAAATGCGGGCACAAGCCATGGATTGAAAGGGAGGCAAAAGAGAAATTTTACGAGCTACTGAGGAATGAGATTTAAACAAACCAGTTCCATAGATTAAATATTTCTCTATTTGTAAATTAGATCACTGATTCCCCTTGGTAAATCCGTTTAAGTGTAACCTCCATTGTAAATCGGACTTCATTTACTCTAAGTTGGAAATCAGATCTTTTACTCTACGTTGGAATCAGACCTTTTACTCTACATTAAAAAAGGAAAAGTGAAAAACTTGATCGAACAGTCGCAGTTGATCTATTTTATTGCAGCCTCTATGGCGCTTACACTTCTTCCGGGCCCTGATATTCTGTTTGTACTGACTCAGAGCATTTCACAGGGCAAGAAAGCAGGAATTGCTACCGCATCCGGTCTCTGTACAGGCGTACTTGTCCATACTACTGCAGCCGCACTCGGAATTTCCGCCCTTGTGTATAAATCCGCTCTCGCCTTTGAAATTGTAAAATATGCAGGTGCAGCCTATCTGCTTTACCTTGCCTGGCACGCCTTAAAAGAGAGCGAAGTACTGATGTCTTCTACCCCGGTTAAGGAAGCCGATGCCTTTGCGCTTTACAGGCGCGGAATCTTTATGAATGTTTTAAACCCCAAAGTCGCCCTCTTCTTCCTTGCCTTCCTGCCTCAATTCGTAAACATAGGCTCAGGAAATGTCCCCATGCAGATGATATTTCTGGGAATTATCTTCATGGTCCAGGCCTGGCTGATCTTTTCCGCAATCTCGGTCTTTGCCGGAACCGTCGGTGAGAAAATAATACAGAAGCCAGGAATCGGCAGGTACATTCACTGGGGAAAAGCAGGCATTTTCACATTTATTGGGATTAAACTCGCGCTGTCTCATAAATGAACTCACAGAAGAGTGAAAAGCGTGTGAAAAGGACTGAAAAGAAACAAAAAACAATTAAAAAGTTAAAAATTATCAATTACGGAAAACTGTCTGGGTTGATTTTTCGCATCTGGTGTGCTGCGAATTCTTTAAACTCTTCTGCCTCTATTACAGGAAACACGTCAACCTGGCATAAGTCTGTAAACGGCAAATTATAGACAATGTAATCTTTGACAGTTTCCACGTTAAATAGAGTAATCACACGCCCCCCGCCTGCATCAAACCACTGACTAACGACTTTTATACCACTTGGAGAACCCGTTTTTTCCACCTGTTCCCATCGCTTAAATAGCTCCATGGTATTTTCAGGGTCAAATGTTGTTATGTCTAACAGTAACATATTTTTCATCCCTTATCTGGACTGGTAAATTATAATGATTATATGTACAATATAGGGAGCAAGACTTATATATATTTTGTACAAAGATTGGAATTGAAATTAAAGTTTAAATTGAAAAAGCAATTTTGCTCACTTGTTTCGAAGCTATCTAAACCTCCAAAATATAGTAAAGTAACGGCACTTACAAACTCTACTTCATATCTAAAAGTATAATGGCTTGTAAGAGACAGATTTCGGCTAGAGATATCGTTTACTGAATATGCAGTCTTGCTAGATCCAAGAATAAATTTCAAATAACACCCTGAGAGTTATAAGGAGATGTTCCATATCCTTGGAGAAAACGGCATCTTTCCTGATACCTTTGCCCGAAAAATCGAACCTGCTGCAGGCTTCAGGGATGTGCTCGTAAATATGCATGCAAAAGTAGAGATGGATAGGCTTGATGAAAACTGGAAAGCGGCGTTGAAGATATGGAACTTTTCATTGGATACGTTGTTCAATTTTTTTGTTGAAAAAAGAACTAAGCGTTTTAATTTTTACAAGCCGCCCGAAAGTCCTGATTCCTTGCTAAACAAAAAAGACTGTTTGGATCTTTTTATTGCCTTCCTGAATCTTTCTATTGCCTGATAATTACTCTATTTTTTCTACCCTTCTGGGCTGAGGAAATTATATGTCTGAAAAATACAAAATTTAAACTAATATACAGTACCATATAAACTATCTAATTGAAGCAGGGGGTAGCTATCACGCCAAGAGTAACCCATTTTGAGATATCTGCAGGAGACATTGCAAGGGCAAAAAAGTTCTATGAAGATGTGTTCGGCTGGAAGATAGAGAGATCAGAAGGCTCGATGGAATACTGGAACATAATGACCGGAAAGCAAGATGAGCCAGGAATCGACGGTGGACTGATGAAAAGGCAGGGAGGGGAGCCGGGAGCGAACGCTCCGATAAGCACTTACATCTGCACAATAGGAGTCCCGAACATCGATGAATACCTTAGAAGGATACAGAAGAACGGTGGCACAGTAACTATGGAAAAAAAGCCCATACGCGGGGTCGGCTGGTACGCGTATTGCCTAGACACTGAAAAAAACATATTTGGAATAATGCAGCCGGATACAAGTGTCAGATAACCTTTTTTCTATTTTTGTTACTTGTCCCGGTATTTAAGTCCAATCTATTTTGATCCAGTGCGTAAAAGCATGCTCTGGGGAGTCTCATTTCCAGATTGAGTAGATGCAACTCTAAGAGATATAGTGATTTATACTGTCCTCTCAGTACATACTCTCGAATCTTTCAAATGAGGGTCTTATATATAGATTTTGCAGTTTTTCTCGTTTTCTTCCCTTCCCCCCAGGTTTTCCGTACTCTCTTCCTATCAATCCCACAGCAACCCGTAAAAAAAGATCTTAAGTATATAGGTGGGATGTAAATGAAAATGGAACTAAGAGAAAAATGGAATTAAGAGAAAAATGGAATTAAGAGCAAACCGGAATATAGAGTAAAATATATAACTGAATATGAACGGTGGAATGGAGTGAAAAGGTGAAAAAGGAGAGTCAAAAGCCGATTAAGGTCCTTACCTTCGGAGAAGCCCTTTTTGATATTATCAAAGATTCAGCCCACCCTGGAGGAGCTCCGCTGAACCTTGCAGCCCATCTTGCAAAACTGGGAGCAAAACCGACTGTAATTACGGCAGTTGGAAAGGATAAGCTCGGGGAAACCTTGCTTGCCAGGGCTCAAATAACGGGAATTGACACTTCGCACATCCTGATTGACGAAAAAAGGCCGACAGGAACGGTTACTGTCGAACTGAGAGATGAAGGGATTCCGGTTTTCACGATTAACGAAGGCGTTGCCTGGGACGCGATTACACCGGACGAAAAAGAAATTGAGGCTCTTGCGGGGGAAGAATGGGATGTTTTTTGCTTTGGAACCCTTGCCCAGAGGACGGAAGAAAACAGGAGAACTCTGGAAAGGCTGTTTTCGGAAATAAAGGCAAAACATTTCTTTTACGATATAAACCTGAGAACTGGATTTTATAGAAAAGAATGGATAATGTCTTCCCTCAAACATACCACAATTTTGAAAATGAATGAAGAAGAGGCTGATACGCTTTCCGGTCTGCTTTCTGGTATTTCGGACACCTCCAGGCCTTTTTCCTCTTACGAACCTCTGTGCCGGCTAATTACGGAGAAATATCCTGGAATTTCTGTAATCTGCATAACAAAAGGACCAAGAGGAGCTGCTGTTTACCATAAAGGCGTTTATGAAGAGGTAGAAACCACCCCTGTTGAGGTCGCAGACACAGTAGGAGCCGGGGACGCCTTTTCAGCAGGTTTCCTTTACGCCTGTCTCTCAGGGTACGGAGTCTTAAAAGCCGCTTCAATCGCCTGCATTCTTGGGACATACGTTGCATCAAAACCGGGTTCGGTGCCCGAATACTCGAAAGAGCTGCTGGAAGAACTCAAGGCTAAGGGGCTGGATTTGGACCCGGTTAAGAATTAAACTTTTTCAATTAATTGGCTTAGCAGTTATTAGAACGGAATTCCCCATAGAGGATACCATTTTTCTACATTTTTTTCGACGGGCATTTCCCTCTCCATTTCCGCCCTTAACCTGAACTCAAAGGGATTGTCCCTCTGCTTGCCGGAAAGCGGGACAAAGGGGTAATAAGTTCCCTGCTTGAAATTGTAAATCCAGTAAATAGCCTTTCCACTGCCGGGTTTTCCGGCCTCGGGTTCGCTGTCAAACCTGTAAATGGCACAGAGAAGCTGCTCGCCAAAACCATACCCTTCGAGGGTTTCACTTACGAGGTGAACGTTTGCAACAAGGTCTTCGAAGTCCGGGTCCTTAAAGATAGCCCACAGGAAGTTAAACTCATCTTTCTCAAGCCTGAATTCGGTTTTCGTTTCCTTTGAACTGTACTCAAGAAGTTCCTGAATATCTTTTCGCGCAGATTCATACGCTGAAGCATCTATTGGCTTAAAGCAAATTCCTGCAGTTCCTGACGGTTTCAAGTCCAGGTTGCTTTCCAGAGTTATGCTGGCCGTGGAAATTGCAAAGAGCTTGTCAGTTTTTGCTTTCGGAAGCCTGCTTCTCCCGAGGACTGAATCCATAAAATCCCGGAGACCCATTTTCTTCTCCTCATTAATTCATATTCTTAACTGTAATATAATAATTTAAACTGTTCGTTAATTCATATCTGTTCTGTTTAAATCATATCCTGCTGCATTTTTTCAAGCCTTGCTATTCTTTTTTCCACAGACGGGTGAGTGGAAAAAATATCCATTATGGAAGAACCTGAGATTGCAGGCACCGTGAAGAAGGCATTCATTCCTTCTACTGTCCTGAGGTCTTCACTGGGAACCCTGGCCATAATCCCGCTTATCTTCATCAGGGCAGATGCAAGAACTGACGGCTGCCCGGTAATAATTGCCGAGCCCCGGTCTGCAGCATACTCCCTGTAGCGGGAAAGGGCGCGGATAAGTATGAAACTGACAATCCAGACTGCAATTGAAACCAGCCAGATAAGTACAATGCCTCCACCGTCCCGCCGCCTGTCATCTCCCATGCCTCCAAAGTAAAGGCTGTAGCGCATAAAGTAGAAAGCCAAGGTTGAGATGAAGCTGGCGATTGTCATAACAGCCATGTCCCTGTTCTTTACGTGGCTGAGCTCGTGGGCAAGCACGGCCTCAAGTTCGGCTGGAGAGAGTTTGTCCAGAATTCCTGTCGTAACTGCAACAACGGCTTTATTCTGGCTCCGACCTGTTGCAAAAGCATTTGGGACCTGGGACCTGACAATTGCCACCTGAGGTTTTGGAAGGTCAGCTATTGCACAGAGCCTGGTAATCATCCCATGCAGTTGCGGAGCTTCACTCTCAGAAACAACATGCGCTCCGGTTGACATGAGTACCAGTTTATCCGAATAAAAATACTGTATAGCCATGAAAGAACCTACAAAAAGCATCATGACTACTGGTGAAGTTCCCTGAGACGAAAGAAATACCAGGAAAAGAAGATAAACTGCTGCCAGAAGAAACATCGTGAAAATCATCCGTCCCTGGAGTCCCCAGTCCCGTTCCCATTTTCGTTTCATTGATTACTGCTCCCGAGTATGATTGAGGATTAAACTGAAGTAAAGTGTGATCACAGTCAATTTCAACTGATTTCAGGTTCGATTAAGTAAATCGCAACCAAAGTTAAGTGTAATTGCAGTAAATTGCAACTAAGGTTAAGTGCGATTGTAGTCAAACGCCACTAAAATCAAGCGTTTTAAACAGCTGTTAAATCCGGGTTAAATTATAATTAAACTTACGTTGAATGAAAATATTAAACCTACGTTAGATGAAATAAAGTCTGCATTAAAAGGGCTTGCAGGAGTTAATCTATAAGCCAAATAAGTCTGTAAATAGGGCGAAGATTTTAATCACAGCCTTCATAGAGCCTGCAAATCACAGTATGACCGGCATTTTACCTTGAATATGAGATTAGCCCGGCTATATATATCCAAGAAAATATTTCCTCAATGATTAAAGTTCTTTCCCTATAATGAAAAGATTAAAGCTTCTATTTATCTATCATTTATCTATCAGTATACAGTTCAAAAAGTAAAAAGGTAAGACAAGTGCAGGATACAAACAAAACATAGGAACCGGAAGTATAAAAATAGCAGACTATTTATAATTGAAATGTAATTCCCATAATAGAATGGCAGAACAAGGTAAAAAAGTACGAAAGTAGAAAAAGAATTACAAAATTCGTAAAACTGAACTTATAAACGATACTTAACAGAATTTAAAGTGACGTATAACAGAGTTTAAAGTGACGTATAATAGAATTTATGTTTGACAGAAGGAATTCTCTTACATATCTTCTCCTTATTGAAAAAAGTATAAGGTCCAGCCATGCAAAATATACTCTTAGTCCAATCCCTTACAAAGAAATTCAATGATTTTACGGCTGTAAAAGATATAAGTTTCAATGTTGAAACAGGTTCAATCTTTGCTTTTCTCGGCCCAAACGGGGCAGGCAAATCCACAACCATAAAAATGCTTACAACAGTCCTGAAACCGACATCAGGAGAAATCAGCATTAACGGTTTCAATGCACTTAAAGAGCAGGATAGGGCTCGTGCGTCTTTCGGGATAGTCTTCCAGGATCACAGCCTTGACGATGAGCTGACTGCTTACGAGAACATTGTCTATCACGCCGTCATCTACAAAGTACCTAAAAAAGAAAGGGAAGAAAGAATCAGGAAAGCACTGGAAATTGTCGGGCTCTGGGACAGGCGGGAAGATTACGTTAAAAATTATTCAGGTGGCATGAAGCGCAGGCTTGAGATTGCGCGGGCACTTGTCCATTACCCAAAAATCCTTTTCCTTGACGAGCCTACAGTAGGGCTTGATCCACAGACCCGGAAATCCATCTGGGACCATATCAAGAGTCTGAATAAGGAAAAAGGAATGACAATTTTTCTTACCACGCACTACATGGAAGAAGCCGAATCAATTGCTGACCAGATCGCAATTATAGATCATGGAAAAATTATAGAATCCGGCACGGTTGAGGAAATAAAGAAACGGACAGAAACCGAATCCCTTGAAGAGGCTTTTCTGAAGCTGACAGGCAGGGACATCAGGGATGAGAATAACGGATCTGGAAATAAGATGCGAGCTATACGGGGCATGAGAAGGAGGAACAAGAATTGATAGAGGTCATCTATGTCCTCTGGCTCAGACAGCTAAAACACTACTGGCGCTCCAAAGCCAGGCTGCTGGGTTCTCTCGGGCAGCCCCTGCTATTTCTGGTGACATTTGTGTTTGGATTCGGTCCCATGTATACGCGGGCAAGCGGAGGAGCTAACTACCTGGATTTTCTTGCGCCTGGTATCGTTTCCATGTCGATTCTCTTTACTGCCGTTTTTTCGGGGCTTGAGGTCATCTGGGACAGGCAGTTCGGTTTCCTTAAGGAAACGCTCGTAGCTCCGATTTCGAGGACGGAAATCATGATCGGAAAAACCCTTGGAGGTGCAACCATAGCCATGATCCAGGGTCTGGTCGTACTGAGCCTGACCTATGTGCTCGGGTTCAGGATTCCGAGCTTTGCAAGCCTCGGGCTAGGACTGGTTTTTATGTTCCTGATAGCTATTTTCTTTACAGGCCTGGGCCTTGCCATAGCCTCAAAAATGAAAGATATGCATGGCTTCCAGCTCATCATGAACTTCCTTATCATGCCCATCTTCTTCCTGTCAGGAGCTCTCTTTCCCCTCGAAAACCTGCCGTCGGCGATCTATTTCATCAGCAGGATCGATCCCCTCACCTACGGGGTTGACGGCCTAAGAGGAGCTGTTTCGGGAATGAGCCTCTTTGGTGTTTATAACGATCTGGCAGTAATAGGTTTACTCTCAGGGCTCGTCTGCGCAGCTGGGACAGTACTTTTCTCAAAGCTTGAGGCTTAAACGCCTCCTTTCTTCCGAAATACGGGTCTGAGGCCCAAAATCCGTAAGAAGTCTTCACAAATCAAGATTATATATAGCATAAATCAAGGTATTATTATAGCATTAATGTTTATTCCATATCGCTGTTGTATTATTACATACCTTTAGATTACATACCTTTAGATTACATACCTTTAGATTACATACCTTTAGATTAGATAGCTAATTAGCTGTCTCTGGAATATTGACAGTATCCGGAGTCCATGGCTTACGCAGCATTTACAGCAGGTTCTTTACACCGGGGTATGAAAACGAGGCATTTTGAACTGAGATATAAAAAATGAGGTATTGCAGATGCTGGATCTTATTGAATTTTTAGCCCTTGGCTCGTTTCTCGGCCTCGCTGCAGGGACATCTCCAGGTCCACTTCTGGCTGTGACCATTTCTGAAACTTTGCAACACGGCAAATGGGAAGGGATAAAAGTTGCAATTTCTCCTTTGATCACAGACCTGCCAATAGTCCTATCTATCCTGTATATTCTTTCGCATCTGACAAACTACAGTTATATTATAGGAATCATTGCGTTTTTTGGGGCATTGTATCTGATATATTCAGGAATGGAATTACTGAGAATCAAACCGAACAGCGTTGAATTAAAACTGGAAAAAAAGGATGCCCTGAAAAAAGGAATTATTGTGAACTTTGGAAACCCGCATCCATACGTTTTCTGGATCTCCATAGGCGGACCTATAATCTTTAGAAGCCTGAACACTCACGTTACAGCTACAATTTTATTTATTCTAGGATTCTACAGTTTTCTTGTAGGCTCGAAGGTAATTATAACACTAATTGTAGAGAGATCAAAGTCCTTTATCAATAGCAAATATTACTTTTCGATCATCCGCATGCTGGGAATCGCACAGATAGTATTCGGATTGACTTTTATTAAAGTGGGTTTGGAATCGTTTAAGATTCTATGATTTTTCCTTTTTTTGGATTCGGTTTCGCAGCAAATTAAAAGTGATAAATCATTCACCTGAGACTGATAAATTACTGATCTGAAAATTCACGAATTTCTGGATTGAAAACCCTGTATACGACGGAAGACTAAAATATAATTTTCAGTTAAGGGATACATCTTTCAGTTAAGGGATACATCTTTCAGTTAAGGGATATATCTTTCAGTTAAGGGATATATCTTTCAGTTAAGGGCATATTTGTTTGAGGCCCG
>CAYSZA010000022.1:0-20160 GCA_964435275.1 uncultured Methanosarcinales archaeon
TCAAAACATATCCTCCCCTGTGTTAGAACTTAAGATTATTTCGAGCCGTGACTAAGACAATTTCTTATCATCAAGACTACCTTCTTTACATGAGCTCAATGGAATCTGTTTTCAAGCTTTTGACAACAAAATGCCTTTCTTCTTTTGTTCTGCTTCTTAATGCCTGAGTTTTGTCAGATCAGTACCAGATCCTTAGACTTAAATTAATCCGTTTTCGCGCTGGATTTCCAACGCAATAACGCTAAAGTCCTTCTGCCCGTCGCCATTTCGTACTGCTTTTGAGTATTCTTCTATGGCTGTCTTTGTCATAGGCAATATAGCACCGGTTTTAGTTATTTGTTCATTTATAAGCCTCAGGTCTTTGAACAGGTTATTGAGTGAAAAAGCCGGTTCGAAATTGGCTTCTACGATTTTTGGTCCCTTGCCCTGAGAAATGTAATTCCTTATTGGAGTATTGTTAATAGTCTCAACGAAAGTTTTAGTATCAAACCCGAGTTTTTGCGAGAAGGCGAGGGCTTCGGAGAACGACACTGCAAGAAGCCCAAGGTGCAGGTTTACTGCCAGCTTCATCCTGTGACCGTTACTGTCTGCTCCCAGGTAAATTATGGTTTTGCCAAGCTCGTTGAGAAGTTTCTCATATTTTTGAAATACTTCATGGCTTCCTCCAACCAGAATAATAAGCTCTCCTTTTGAAGCCAGGTCCTTACTTCCCACCACAGGCGTGTCCAGTCTTTCTAAGCCTGCCTGTTTTGCTGCTTCAGAGTGCCTGAGTGATGCTGACGGGTCTATTGTACTCAGGTCAATCCATAAAGAGCCCTTTTTCGCTCCATTGAGGAGCCCGTCTTTGCCAAAAGCTACACTGTCAACGGCATTTTCGTCAGTCAGAGATGTCATAACAATGTCTGCAGCTGAAGCCAGTTCCCCTGGTGTGGAATGGAAAGTGGCACCTTTTTCAACGAGTGGTCGAGCTTTTTCCGCTGTCCTGTTATAGACGTGAACACTATAGCCTCGTGACAGAAGATTCGAAGCAAAAGCACTACCCATAACCCCCAAGCCTATTACGCCAACAATTGCTTTTTTATCAGTACTGAAAGTTGTCAATTGATCACCTCATATTCTGAGAAAAAACTAAGAGGGTTTTTCTCATTTCTATTCTTCATATGTGTTTATGTTTACATTTAAAAATAAGGACAAAGGCACAGCAGAAGCCTTTCCTTAAATCTCTTCACCTTTGCCGTTTACCTGCTCTCAGCTTTATTCTATGTTTACTCATTGTTGAGCTCTTTTACTGCTCCCTTATACCCTGCACATTCGGGTTTGAGCCTCAGTATAGCCCTTCTTTTAGCATTATACGTCCTCAGTTGCTGGCGGCAAAGACATTTGTAATCTAAGCGCTTCTCGCCAGCGAACTCTGAGTATTCCCAGTCCAGCAATACCGACCACCCCTTCGGCAATGAACGTACTTAACCCGGGGCGGCCAGAATCAATGAGCAGAGGAAGCAGATCCCACATCGCATGCAGAATAGAAACGAGCAGGTAAGCACCAATCACCTGCATGTTAACCCGGAAGCAGCAGTTCTTGCTTTCACGGAACAGTACGCTGGCTAGAATGGCTGTCCAGGTCCCGTGCCCAAGAGGGGAAAGCAGCCCACGTATCAGGGTCACTGCTACTGTTGTTGAGACGCTTCCATGACTCTCCAGGAAGGCAGTAAAAGCATAACCATTACTTTCCAGAGCCGCAAATCCCATACCTACAGCCGCGCCCAGAATTAAACCGTCCATTTCTGCGTCATGCCGCTTGTGGCGTGCAATTACCAGCACTCCCAAAATTTTGGCAAATTCTTCAATAAACCCTATTTTTAAAATTGCACCAAGATTTAGCTGGGTGACAAAAAAAGGCTCTAAAAAAGCAGCAGCAAGAATTCCCACTAGCCCACCATACAGAAAAGCCAGCGAGACGGTCGGCATTGTCAGGCGGCTCAGGTGTCTGCGCTCGTAAAGAAATGACACATAGGCGATAGGAACCATAAAGCTGCCAACCATCACCAGAGTGGGAAACAGATTGGGGTTACGCGTCACTGCCAGAGCCACTAGCAAAAGAATATAAAAAACTGCTGCAGTTGCTAAAATTTTTAGCCAGGAATTCTGCCGGACTACCGGCATCGGCGGTTGAATTTCCGTCGCACTGTCCATAATTTCCTCCCTATGCAATCCCTTAATCTCATTTTGCAGCTTCTGCCCGTCAAGACCTATCTCTACCTCGCTGAGAAGAGTACCAGCTCGATTAATACACAGACTCACTTATCAGCTCTGATCCAGATACTGTTCCCCTTGTAGTAGTGGACTCGGCTCATGATAGGGCATCAAGTGTGGAACACCCAGACTTTTGAGTATAGATGTACCCTTCTAGCATCTCGAAGACACCGGTGGATTGCATCTCATATAAGGCGCAAACTGAATCCCGATCTCAACGACATAGAGTAGCTGCCTGTCAGGCTAGAAGCAAAAGCAAGCGGGTCCCTCAAAGTGATCGGCAAAAACAACAGGATACCACATCAGGGGTCGGCTCGATACATGTAAACAGGCTAATTGGCTTCCTGCCTGTCCACTTTGGCCTGACCCCCTAAAATGTCCTTCCCCAACGTATCAGATATTATACTGGTAGAGCTTTAAATTTTACGTATCTTATAACTGTATTCAGCAAGTTTTGTTAAATGTGCCAGGAAGCGTGACCATGTCCTGTTTAAGGTATGTCAAACAGACGTGTGGAAACTGAGGTATACTACCTGTTGAGCAGCAGGATGAAAGCGATTGCCATCAATCCCAGCAGAGTCACCAGCCCGGCTACGATTTTAATTGTCCGGGTGGTGACCAGGAATACTCCCGCTTCGATTTGCTTCGAATGATGAACATACCTCCTGGCACCGTCGACCGCCATCAAGATTCCAGTTACCACCATGAGGATGGCCATTCCTCTTGTCAAATGCAAACCGGGTACGATCTGATGTTGTAGAAACTGGGCAACCGCAAGGCCAAGACCAATCAAGGAGAAGCCTGTCCGAAGCCAGGCAAGGAATGTCCTCTCATTTGCAAGGTGTGTTCTTGCGCGGCTCTCCATCTCAGTCCGTTGTTCGCGCTCCTCCCGACTCAGTAACTCATGCTTATTTTGCGCCATATTTTCAACCTGCTCTGGGGAACGTTTATTGATTATTTTTCTGGTCATCCTTCGAACGAGCGGACAGTACTTGATGTTCCGGCACAGAGCATTGTAGACGCACCCGGTAATGAGCAGTTAAACCTCCCTATCATTCTGAATAAGAATAGGTAACTGCCTGCATGTTTCAGGTGACAAATCTCAAACAGAGTCAAACGACTGCTGGTTACGACGTCACCTGTATCAGTTACGAGCATACCAGAACATCATTTCCCCATGCTAGCAGACAGTCTATGTATGGGGCTTAAATATTATGCTCCTCATGCCGGTACCCGGCAAGCTTTATGAAATTCATAAAGTAGTATAGTCCGGAGCAGTGAAGTGTAGCCTGAAGACAAATGGCTAATTATGGTTAAGATAGAGTTCTCTGCTCTGTCAGAGCAGTACTTTAATCACCGCTTGGCATGTCCAGAGGCTCGCTAAACAGGTTATAAGTGCTCAGGAGAATGAGAAGGTCTCGAAAGACAATGCTGGAGAAAGTTTCACAGGCATTATCCCGGTACTCAGGATTAATGAGCAGGTTTATTTTTTCCTTGTAAAGGCTCTCAATTTTATTAAAGTTTCTACTCCACGTCTACTTAATTCTTTGAGATTTTCCTGATATACAAAAGCCACCGGCAACAAGAGTAGCGGTATAACCGACGCAGCTTTAGCCTCTTCGGGAACTGGCAGCGCAGCCATAAGACTAGCTCCGGTAGCACCATAGATAGGAACTATAGGAATTAGCATACCTAAACCAAATGTTCTTCTGAAATGAATGCCCAGTTTTGCAGCCAGAAAACCGTTAGACCCTATGACCACACCAATACCGATACTGGGCCCTATAGTCTGAAAAGGATTATATGATGGTCCGACATAGAGTCCAAAATCGACGCCAAAAAGGGAAACAAGACCGTTGAACTGGTCCCTTTCCTGACTGGAGTTTCCTCCAAGGCCTGATACAACTATTCCTATGTCAAGTTGCAGAGGCCCTCTTCCTGCTCTTCTCCCGTCCATCATATAATTACTTCCCTTAAACGATAAATTATTTTCTCTAAACGGTGATAAATTAGCTTCTTTTCTGTTTTACAAACACTTATAGACTTTGTTTAGGAGTCTAGCTACAAAATAGTTTTAAATCCGGAAAACCGTACAAACGTTTTTATTTCAGCGTACCAGATAGATCTCCCGGATACCTGATTTCAAATACTTGATTTGAAAGCATAAAGAAATCTCAAGTTTTCAACTATCACTACTACTAATTTTATTATCAGATTAAGTGTTTTTGTAGTTAAATTACATAATTTAAAAAGTAAAAAAAGAGCATTTTTACAGGTTCAAAAGAAGAAAATCCACAAATTTCAAGAAACTCCAAGCCACTCAAGATCAAGATGAAGCTTTCAGGCAAATTGTTAATAACACGTTTCATTGTTTGCTCGTCTATCCACACAGATTTGTCTTTCTTCTACTCTTACCTTCGGATACTTTCACTCAAATTATATGATTTCCATAAAAATACGATCTAAAAGAGAAAGTTTAAGAAGTAAATAAATCCAAACATTAACATTTTTATACAAAAAATCAAAGACAGATCTGGGGTAGGATTATGAAAATTGGAAAAATAAACTCAGACATTCCTATACTAATTGCTGAACACTTTAAAGTACAGAAGGAAAGTTAAATAATTTTTAATACGGAAATTTGTTGCCCTTAATGATAGAGGATTATTTCATTCAATAAGGTAGGAACAGCAGATTCCTACCCTCTACTAAAGCTTTTTCAATAACTGTTTTTTCCTTTATAACCGTTTTTCCCTTGATAACCGTTTTTCCCTTAGTTTGAAAATCTTTTCATTCTTCCTGGAAATCCTGCAGAATCGTCAGATGTGTTGGGAATTGACATGATGTACTCCATGATGTCGTTCATCTTTGCGCTGGCCATTGATACCGAGGTATCGGCAGCTCCGTAATAAATACGGAGTTCATCGCCTACCTGAACCCATCCGCAGGGAAAAACAACGTCATTAACGTCCCCACTGCGTTCATACGGCTCACGGGGCCCGAAAATCCAGCCTTCCGACCTGCGGAGCACTATCGTGGGATCCTCAAGATCAAGGAGAGCCAGTCCGAGCCTGTAACTAATTTTAGGAGTCGTCTGGCGTACCCCATGATACATAATTAACCATCCGTCAGGCGTGCGGAGAGGTTGCGGGGATAAACCTATTTTATAAGCATCCCACCATCCTCCTTCCCTGGCATACAGGAGAACTTCGGGTTTTTCCCAGGATTTCATATCGTAAGAAAAAGAGATCCAGATATTAGCCTTCAAAGTGTGAGTAGTAGGCGCAGGCCTGTGTAACATTGCCCATTTGCCATTAAACCTTACAGGAAAAACTGCAGCATCTTTATTATCAGGCGGCATCAAAGGTCCTGCTCGGTCAAAGTTACGAAAATCCTCGGTAAACGCAAGGGCTGGCAATGGACCACTATCCGAAAAAGCTACATATACTATAGCCCACTTTCCCATCTCGTCGATGTAAGTTATGCGCGGGTCTTCAACGCCATATATCTCTTCAGGATGATTTACGGGATCCGGAAAAAATGTTGGCTTACTGTCAATTTCCCAGCCATCAATTCCGTTTTCACTCATAGCTACCGTAAAGTGAGAAAAACCCCTGTGATCCTCAACCCTGACCAGTAACAGGATTTTGCCATCAACGATGGCAGCTGCAGGGTTAAATACTGAATTGGCTCGATAAGGCCAATCTTCAACTGTAAGTATAGGATTTTTCCTATGCCGTACAAATAGCTCCCCATGGTCTTTCCAGGCCATATTATTCTCATTCCCCTTCAAAATTATTTTGTTCCTTCATCCCCATAAATATTATTTCCCTAATCTATCCTGACTGACAGGTAAAGAGCAGATTATCATATCACCAGTTCAGGGGATATAGCGCTTAAGAGTGCTGGGGATATAGAACTTAAGAGTGGCTTGATCTCAAGCACATCTTCTACATATGCTCTAAAAATTTCCGCAACGCTCCAGGCCTGAGCAATGCAGCCACCCGGAGAGTGAGGAGAATCTCCGTCAAAAACTTCGGAAATGGTGCCAAGGCCTGCAGCTTCAAGATGAGTATTAAAGCCCTCCAGGAGAGCCCGCATATCTTCAAGACTCTTTTCTGAATAGTTGTGAACTTTACGGTAAGCCCTCACATAAGCGCCAAGGAGCCAGGGCCAGGCTGTCCCGTTATGATAGGCTGTATCTCGGGTAAAGGCATCCCCGTGATAATGTCCTTTATATAATGGATGATCAGTCGAAAGAGTTCTAAGCCCAAAAGGCGTCAAAAGGTCTTTTTCAACTCTGTCCACAATCGCTTTTTCTTTATCAGGGGGAAGCATGGTATTAGGAAGAGCTACTGCAAAGATTTGATTGGGTCGGATTGCAGGATCTTTAACCTCGTTTCCTGTTTCATCCTGATATACGAGGTCAAAGAGACAATTAGTTTCCGGGTTCCAAAAAGTATTATCAAAATTCCACGCAACACCATCTGCGAGCATATCATATGAAGATACATCTTTTCCGAGAAGTGTACCCAGGCTGGAAGCAATTTTCAAGGCATTGTACCAGAGGGCATTGATTTCACAGGCTTTACCTGCTCTTGGGGTTACTGCCCACTCTCCAATTTTAGCATCCATCCAGGTTAGCTGAGGCCCCTGTCGAATAAGATGATCAGAGTCCATGCCGATTCCAAAGTCCGTACCTCTACGGTAATTATCTATAATAGTCTCTATAGTGTCCCAGATATCCGCGAGGAAAAGAAAGTTGCTCGTATATGCAAAGTAGCGGCTAACAGCATGAATAAACCAGAGAGAAGCGTCCACAGTGTTATAGACTGGCTCTCCTCTAAAAGCCGGAAATGTATTCGGGATTAAGCCTTTCCTACAATATCGAGCAAAATTCATGAGAACGGATCTGGCCTCTTCATGACGATAAGGAATTAAAAACAAGCCAGTCATCGAGATCATTGTGTCCCTTCCCCAGTCAGAGTACCAGTGATATCCTGCAATTACAGTATTCTCACCTGAAGAAGGATTTCTCACTATAAAAGTGTCAGTTGCCCTGAGAAGTTTAAGAGCAAAAGGATCTGTAAGCCTGGAATTGAGAGCAAGAAGATTCTGCCGATTTACTCCCCTTTTATAGAGTTCATCAACTTTCCTGAGGTTAAGAGAAGAGATGTCGTCTGTTGAAGCAGCGATAAAGAAACGAGAAATTCCAGGTTTGAGTTTGCCTTCGAAATAGCCGGGACTGAAATTATCTTCCTGGGAGTTTAGCCCTCTTTTCTTTTCAGCATCATACTCCAGGTTATAGTGCCATTTGGGATCAGAATGATATTCTAGATTGGACGAAAGCGAGAAGGTAAAACCATTAGAACTCTCCAGTTCTACTCCCGCAGTATTAGGTTTCTGAGAAAAGGAAAGGTATCCTGAACGAGCAGTGTAATGGAAGTTTCTTGAGTTTACAAGCGGAAAAATTCTCAGCAAAGCTTCTTCTTTTCTGGACTCGATATCATAAAGAACACAGGTCGTGTTACTGTTATGAACCGTGAAGACCTTTTTCTTCACGGTAAAATCACCGGGTTTGTAAACCCATAGAGGAAATGGGTTCTGAATGTATTCGGAAAGATAATTGAAGCCGGTAGGAGAAACAGTATCCGGGTATTTATGGACTGCGAGCTTATGAACCTCTTCATTAACAGAGAGTTCCTCATCAAGGGAAGAAAGCAGTACAAACCTTCCTGGAGAGTTCTCTGGAGCTACTACAAGCAGTCCATGGTAAGTCCTTGTTGCTACCCCTATAATAGTAGAAGAAGCATATCCTCCAAGCCCGTTTCCTATAATCCATTCTCTCTTTATTCCTTCTTCATATGTCGAAAGAAAATCCGCTCCAAGCCTGACCCCGCTCATCCATATTTAATTGGGGTTAATTTATTAAATACCTGTACGTTTGGAAAAAAAGCAATTATTACTGAGGTTGTCGACTTATTTTGTACATTTCTTTATTAGTTTTCATATCCCAGGAATTCCGCACTCATATTGTTAAATTTAGCTTCTGAAACTTATCCTTACCTTAGTATGAAACTTTCAAGCATCTCCACCGTTGAATAAAAATTTATAAAAGCGTTTGCTCTCCGAACTTACGTGTCGCTTTCAAAAGTTTTTTTTCAGGGCAAAACTTTATTAACTGCGTGGAAAAATCATTTCTATTATATTATTTCTATTAATATTTAATATGTTTAATAAATCTCAATAGATTTGATGGTATGTAAGGGGAGTTGGAACACATGACATATACCTATCTGAACCCGAAAGTTGCCCTTATGGGTGCTGGTTGCGTAAAAGAAATCGGCAGGCATGCAAAAGATCTCGGGGCTACGAAAGCCCTGATAGTCTCAGGCAAAAGCAGGCATGGAGAACGTCTGGGACTGGATATTTACAAAATTCTTGAAGACGCAGGCCTGGAAGGCACAATCTTTGCAGGAGCAGACCCGAACCCGACCGATACTTCGGCTATGGAAGGAGCGGATATCTACAGGAAAGAAGACTGCAATATGATAATTGCTGTCGGAGGAGGAAGCCCGATGGACTGTGCAAAGGCAATTGGCATTGTGGTCTATAACGGAGGATTAATCAATGACTATGAGGGTGTGGGCAAAGTTACCAGGGGAATCCCTCCTCTTATCACAGTAAATACGACTGCCGGTACTGCAAGTGAAATGACAAGTTTTACGATTATTACGGACACGAAGCGACATATCAAAATGGCGATCGTCGACCCGCGCATTACCCCTGACGTCGCAGTTAACGACCCTGAACTCATGGTAAGCATGCCGCCCGAACTTACGGCTGCAACCGGCATGGATGCCTTAACTCACGCAGTTGAAGCATATGTTTCCACTATGGCTACCCCAACGACGGATGCGGCTGCTATAAAGTCAATAGAACTTATCTCACAGTATTTACGCGAAGCCGTTGCCCACGGAGAAGATGTCAGAACCAGGGATATGATGGCACATGCAGAATACCTTGCAGGTATCGCTTTCAATAACGCAAGCCTGGGATATGTGCACTCCATGGCGCACCAGCTCGGAGGTCTCTACAACCTGCCTCACGGGGTCTGCAATGCGATTCTTCTTCCCTACGTAGAGGCATACAACAAACAGGTTGTCCCGGAACGCTTTGCCGATATAGCAAAAGCAATGGGAGAAAAAGTTGACGGATTAAGTCCGGAAGAAGCTGCAGACCGGGCCATAGAAGCCATCAGGAAACTTGCGTCTGATATTGGAATTCCTTCAGGTTTGAAAGAGCTTGGCGCAAAAGAGGAAGACCTTGAACTCCTGGCTGAACATGCCATGCAGGACGTTTGCCGCCTGACAAACCCCAGGGACCTTTCAAAAGAAGAGATTATTGAGATTTACAGGAAGGCGCTGTGATTGGAAAAGGACGAATAATGTCGAAAAAAAATCTGCATTGATACTAAAATATAAATCTGCTTGAATATATATTATAAAATATTATAACTCATAAAGGGGAACAGGTCTGGGAAAAATTTGAGAACTCATTATCCAGATCATAATGGGGAAAAATCACAGTCATTTGCGCTTTCCCTTGCTGAAAGGCGAGCCTGTAACATCCTTCCGTTAATAATAGGATTAATAAGCAACCTCTTCAAGGGAAAGTACCAAAACTGTATATATAGAGGGAGTGATTCTGTTGAAGTTGTTTGGGGGCCGTGGAGGCCATGAAGAAGAGAAAGGACACATCTATAGAATGCATGAAAAACTCGTTTCCATCGGAGACGATTACTGGATAGAGGACGAGACTGGAGAGCGAGCGTTCTATGTTGATGGAAAGGCGCTCCGAATTCGCAATACCCTGATTTTTAAAGATTTACAGGGAAATGACCTTTATAAAATTCAGGAAAAATTACTCAGGATAAGGGACACAATAAATATTAAGAGAGCAGATGGCAGCCTGGCTGCAACAGTCAAAAAAGATCTCATTAATATCTTGCGGGATAAATGGAAAGTTGAAATTCCAGAAGGGCCTGATATGGAAATCCGCGGCAATATTCTGGATCACGAGTATGAGATTGAGTCTGAAGGAAGAAAAATTGCAGAAATCTCAAAAAAGTGGTTCCGCATTCGGGATACTTATGGAGTAGAGATTGAGCCCGGACAGAATAATGCGCTTATTCTGGCGATTGCAGCTTCACTCGATCAGATGGCTCACGAGTGATAAAAACTGGGAAAAAACGGTTGAGACTGATTCTTGTATTCACAGGTTGATTGGCGTGTATTGACGCTATTAGCATGTATCATCCCTTTAGTTTCACAGCAACTCACTTCACTGGACATTATATGGCTAACAGTTAGAGGAGTTGAAAATCATGAATGGGAACAGTAGTTCAGTGCCAGTCAGGATTTTAGTGTACAGCACTTTTGCTGTAATCCTGACAATAGGAATGAAAGAGATATCCTCTATACTCACAACCGTTATTTTCTCTGTATTCATCGCACTACTTTTTACCCCGCTTATCCGCTGGCTAAAACGAAAAGGGATTCCAGGTGGACTGAGTGTTATTCTGGTAATTTTCCTATTTACTCTAATTGTTCTGGTTCTTGGGGCGATAGTTATCAGAGCTGCACTCCAGTTTGGGAGCCAGATCCCGATTTATCAAGTCCAATTAACTGCATTTGTGAACAGTTTTGCAGAATATATTCCTTCATACAAAGGTTTTTCCATACAGTCAATCGCTCGCAGTATCGTGTCAATTACGATTTCTCTCATGGTAAGCATCGTTAACGGGATTGTGAACACCGGCACAACAGCCGGAATTATTATAGTCACAGCAGCATTCTTGCTGATAGACGCCGCCAATGCTCCTGAAAAGGTAAATCAGGAAATTGGAAAACGATCCGAACTCCAACTGAGGCTGAGTAATTTTGGCAGGAAGCTGGTAAAATTTATTGTTATAAGAGCAGAAGTAAACATTATCACAGCCGTCGCAATTGCTCTTCTTCTCTTTATAGGACGTATCGACTATGCTGTTCTCTGGGGAGCCCTTATTTTCTTACTAAGTTATATCCCCTATATTGGCCTGGTTATAGCCTCTGTTCCTCCCATAATGCTTGCACTTTTCAAGTATGGGCCTTTAGGTGCCCTTGCAGTTATTATCATCATCTTTGCGGTTGATGCGCTTGCAGAAAATGTTCTCTTCCCGTCAATTATGGGAAAAGGTCTGCAATTATCTCCTGCTTTTTTGTTTGTTGCTCTTCTCTACTGGAATTTCGTACTTGGACTAGGAGGTGTGCTGCTTTCCATACCTCTTACAATCGTTTTGAAGATTTTACTTGAGAGTTTTGAGGAAACAAAATGGCTGGCCAGATTGATGGGTCCGGCGGAGGAAATTGACGATAATTAAAACCAGTTCATTGGTCATCGGTTAAGGAATTTTCTTGCCAGAAGGCTATCGATTTTGCATTAGAAACCGGCCTTCAATTTTGGCCTGTTTACATGAAATCGATGCCCCGTTCCATCTCACAACTTCTTAAAATATTTAGCAAGCATTGTGGAAATGGACGCAATTTGTCACGATTCCTCACTTAACCGAAGACGCATGAAACCTATCTAAATTAGAATGCCCTTGGCTTCCAATAGTAAAGACACACTGGTTACAACTTTTTTCGGATAAGCTCTAAGTTCAAATTAATTTAAATATATATTTCCGAGGATCTCTACAGAGCCAGAAAAGCAAATCCAATAAGTTATTTGATATGTGTAATCTAAAATAGATAAAAATCTAATTATATATGCAGCTACAACTATCAGACTGCGAACTCTGGGGGAAGATATCGCAGTTGAGTAACGGATAAAGAGCCAATAATATCAAAATTAGTCTGATAAAAGCTGGAATTTCATTTTTCAGCAATTTTGGCTCTTTCGGCAATTGTCTCAACTTTCTGGTTAAAAGTTGCAAAACAGTAGACAATAAGCTTAGTCTTGATAGGCGAACTTGCCTGAGAGCAAAAAGTAAATCTGAGAAAGGAGTTTGAAGAATGGCAACATTAACCGTTTTGAAGTTTGAAACAGCTGATGGTGCAGAAAAAGCACTTGATGTGGTAAAGGATTTGAGCAAGCAGAATCTGATCAATCTGCACGATGCAGCCATAGTCACCTGGCCTGAGGGTAAAAAGAAACCTAAAACCAAACAATTGACTGATCTATCAGGTGCAGGGGCATTGAGCGGGGCTTTTTGGGGAATGCTATTTGGCCTTATCTTTTTTGTGCCCATATTTGGCCTGGTTGTTGGGGCCGCAATGGGTGCACTGACAGGTTCCATGGCAGATGTTGGGATTAGTGACGATTTCATCCGGTCTGTACGCAGCAAAGTAACTGAAGGTACGTCAGCCCTTTTTTTGATGACCAGCGGTGCAGTGAAGGATAGGGTAGCGGAAGCTGCTAAAGGGATGAAGTTTGAGATAATTGCTTCCAACCTGTCCAGGGAAGAGGAAGACAAGCTTCGTGCAGCATTTGCCGAAGAAGAAGCAGCACCTGCATACTGAATTTAGACTGAACCTTTCCGGGAATGAGAATATTCCCGGAAATCAGTTTTAACGCAAGAGTAAAAGTTCCAACGCAAGAGTAAAAGTTCCTGAATAAACAATTAACCAAACCTGCTCCTGGGAGAAGCCGTATCTTGAGAAAAAAGGAACTTTTCGCCTAAGAAGAAACGGCTCCAGCATACTAAACCCTTAACCAGAAACCACCTCTTTGAAATGTGAATTAAGGCTTTAATAATTCTAGTTCTCCATATTTGGTTAGGGGAGTTCTGGGTTTGTAGCCGTTTCTACTGGCTTTACACGAACAGTCCATTCATAACGTTTTGCACCAGATAGGAGAAGGGCTTCCTCCTCCATTACAAGATTCAAAACCAGGTAATTAGCTGGCGAATTCAATCGCCCTTATTGACAAGATAACCTTTTATGAGTGAGGATAAATTAGCTATTACCTCGGCATCCTGTTTTTTTGTGGTGAAGAAAAGGATACATAGTCAACCATATTTTGCAGAATTTTCGGTACACTGCCCCTATCATCGAAGGAATTTTGGAAAATCCGGCTTGTTTAGATCCTGGGTCGTGGGTTTGAGTCATTGAAAACCGAAAGCGCAAGAATCTCTCAATATATTCATTAAATACGTGGGGTGTACTCGCTTTTTCAGAATCGATCTATAACTCAGGGACACGACCAGATCCTGTAAAGCAGAGAAAAAGTAGTGCAAACAGGAACTAAACCAAGGAATTTACTTGACAGATTTTTTTCCTTTTTTTCGTTTTCGGGCTTCTTAAATCGATTTCAGTTATCTATTAATAATAGAAATTCCAAATTGAACATTATTATATAAAACCTATTATAATATTATCAAATTTTGTGGGGTGATGGTCACGATAGTAAAAAATTCGATTGACTGGATTGCACGTATCCTTGTTTTGGTGGGTGGATTAAACTGGGGGTTAGTTGGGCTCTTGGATTTCGATTTTGTGGCTGCGATTTTCGGGAAAAAGAGTTCCCTTGCCAGAATTGTATATTCACTCATGGGACTTGCGACACTTCATACAATTTATCTAGCTACCGGAGACATTCCTGAGATATTCCTAAAAGGAAAAATTAGAAAAAGGTTTGGAAAAGCTCATTTCTGGCATAGACTTCATAATATAGACTTCAACTAGAGAGTCCAAATTCCAGCGACAAAGATAGGTTCTCAAATTAAAAAGACTGGATAACGTGCTCATCCTGCAATTACGGTATCAATTGACCAGATGGAGCATGACTGTTTGAATATTGGGAAGAAAAATAGTTGAGACTTACATTTTTATTGCTCATTAATATGCTTGGCATGAAATTTTTCCCTTACAATTTCACAGGTTTGCCTCACTGAACAATGAGTGGCGATTCTTTCTGGAGTTCCTAATCACGAACATTAAAAGCACTTCTGTACCGGCCAAAATTCTAGTTTACAGCACATTTGCTGTCATCCTGGTGGTTGAGACGGAGAGCTCACTCCAATACTCACAGCCATTCTTTCTCCATTTGCAGCACTTATCTTTGCCCCGTCTGTCCACTGGCCAGGCGAAAAAGGATTCCTGGTGTAATGAGCTTCCTTCTGATAATTAATTTATTCATTTCTGTAGTCACTATTAATGGAGGATATCGGAGATGGCCTATAAGGAATAGGTAAGAAAGAGTAGATCTAACGATTTCGTGAAGGGATAGATCTAACGATTTCATGAAGAGATAGATCTAATGATTTCGTGAAGAGATAGATCTAATGATTTCGTGGAATTAACTGGTCCTGACCGTGGGGGTATAAGTGGTCAATATTGAATGGATACTGTCACTTGGTGTTGTTTTCTTGAGGCTGATCGTTGTTATGTTAGTTACGATCGGTACCGTAATTATTAGCCAATTGATTTTGAAGCGCTGGCTCTGGCCAAAAATCAAAAAAACAAAAGATGTCGATAAAACTTTCCGCCTATTAGAAAGTATCCTGCTGAGTTTCATCATTTTACAAGGTACGCAAGCCGCAGTAAGGCTGTTCAGTAAGTATTTCAGTCTCTATGCAGAACTTATAGATAATTTCTTTTTCCTTCTCTACTGGAGTATAGGGACTTATACTATTCTTAGCTTGATTTCTATCACTTCAGAATGGTATCTTTCAAGAATGACCCTGCGGGATCTGGAGGAAATCAGCCACCAGGCGGTTCGCTACATACAATATCTGTCTCAGCTGATTTTCATTTTTCTTGCCATAATCATACTCCTTGAGCGTTTCGGAATCACAACGGCTTCATTTCATCAGTCACTTACTGCTCTTGGAATAGGAGGCATTATAATTGGCCTTGCGGCTCAGAACACTCTTGCTGACCTTATTGCAGGGATTGCAATTTCATTTGACCGCCCCTTTAAAACCGGAGACCGTATACTAATAGAAAAGCTCAATACCTGGGGAGATGTGATAGAGATCAGCTGGCGGTCAACTCGCATTCTTACCAGGGATAATCGTCTGGTAGCAATTCCCAACTCTGTTATCGGAAAGGAACTTATTACGAATTACTCCATGCCTGACAGAATGTTCCGTGTCGAAACTTTTGTCATCATATCCTATGGCCCGGATATCGAGTATGTTCGAAGCCTGATTCTTGAAGCTTTAGCTCATGAAGACTGGATCATGAAAGACAAACCGATACAGGCACTTTTATATGATTTCACAGAGTTTGGAGTGAAGTTCAAAGTCAGATGCTGGATAGAAAACTTCGTGGAAACCAAGATTTCAGAGGATCGACTCAATACGGCAATTTACAAAACTCTGATAAGTAAAGGGATTGCAGTCCCTTCTTTACATACTATCATTCGTTTCACCGACCATGAAAATAAAGTGACAATTTCCAAAGAAAACGATGATTTCAGGAGTTAAGATTGGCATTTAAATAGACTTGTGATTCTATTGAACAGCGAATTTATAAATATTAAATCTCACATATAATATAATGCGCATAAAAATCAAAAAAATTTCATTAAATTATGGCACCGCGAATTCTGGGGTAGAAATCGCAGTTCAGTAAAGAGGGGGGAGAGTCGAAAATCTAAAATTTAGTTGGATAAAGGCTTGAAGTGTCATCATTTGGCATTTTATTCTAATGTCTGACTTTTTTTCATCAACTAGTTGGATAAGACATGTGGCAGGGAGAGAACACAAAATATTCTATTTATCTTTTCAGATTACGTCAACTGCAACTTTAGATCATCGTTGAGCAAGTTGTGTGCTGGAGGGTAGAAAATATCATATGCCTGGTATTTAGGTCAAAATAAATCATCTCTAGATATCACCAGAAACTATGGACCTGAGGTGCGCCTCTCCAGAAAGTCCTGTTGAAATAGCTACAAAAACTCTGGCAGGCAAATAACACATGTTACCAGCAAATAACAATTCTTCTGGCTCCTTCCACGACTTGCCTCAGCTTTCCGGTTAAAGATCGTAAAAAGACAGTAACAATGAAGTTCCGTCTTGATTGGCGGGCTGGCACAATGAACCTAGGAATAGATCTGAAAGCTAAAGGAGCTTGAGTAATGGCAACTTTAACAGTTTTGAAATTTGACACAGCTAACGGTGCAGAACGTGCACTTGAAGTTATTGAGGACTTGAGCAAGAAGCAACTGATCAATCTGCATGACGCAGCCATAGTCACCTGGCCTGAGGGAAAAAAGAAGCCTAAAACAAGGCACTTGAGTGATTTAACAGGTGCCGGAGCGCTGAGTGGCGCTTTTTGGGGTTTGCTTTTTGGTCTGATATTTTTTATTCCTATATTTGGTATGGTTGTTGGGGCAGCAATGGGCACACTGGCAGGTTCCATGGCCCATGTGGGTATTAGTGAAGATTTTACAAAATCGGTACGCAGCAAAGTGACTGAAGGCACTTCAGCTCTCTTTTTGATGACCAGTGATGCCGTAGAAGATAGAGTCGCAGATGCAATGAAACAGTTCAAGTTTGAAATCATTGCTACCAATCTGTCCAAAGAAGAAGAGAAAAAACTGCATGAGACATTCGCTGAAGAAGAAGCAGCTCCTGCACGCTAAAATTTGATCGAAAAAACGCTCTCTGGGAGTACGTACTCACGGAATTCAATAAAGGTAGGAACAAAGATTCAAGAACAAGATGAGTAGGGGTACGGGGGTAAATTTAGTTCCTCTCCACATCCTTATTTTAAAGATTTTTTAGCAAATATAAAATTGAAGGGAGGATAAATGACACTTAAAGAATACAAAAAAGGCACTACTTTTCCAGGAGTAATCGGGCGCACGGTGGATCAGTCAGAACCTGCCTGGCCAGAACCACTACGCGCCAAAGTGGATGCTCCAAATGTATTATTTATTGTGCTGGATGACACAGGCTTTGGACAACTTGGGTGCTATGGCAGCCCTATCCAGACACCTAATCTGGACAACCTGGCTGCGGGAGGCCTTACTTACAGCAACATGCATACGACTGCGCTGTGCTCTCCTAGCCGCTCGTGCATAATTACTGGTCGAAACCATCATTCTAATAATATGGCCTGCATCACTGAGGGCTCAACCGGCTATCCAGGCTATAACGGCAATATACCCTTTGAGAATGGCTTTCTTTCAGAGATACTGCAACAGCATGGTTACAACACCTATGCAATTGGCAAATGGCATTTGACGCCTGCTGAGCAAATGTCGGCAGCCGGACCTTATGACCGCTGGCCTTTAGGGCGGGGTTTTGAGCGTTTTTACGGTTTTTTAGGTGGAGATACAAACCAGTATTACCCGGAGTTGATTTATGACAATCATTCCGTAGACCCCCAAAAAACTCCCGAAGAAGGTTACACCTTGAATGAGGATATAGTCGATAAAGCTATCCAGTTCATTGCCGACTCCAAACAAATCGCACCAAGCAAGCCTTTTTTCATGTATTTCTGTCCCGGCGCTATGCATGCACCTCATCACGTTCCTAAAGAATGGGCAGACAAATACAAAGGCAAATTCGATGACGGTTGGGATATTTACAGGGAAAGAACATTAGCCCGTCAGAAGGAACTGGGTGTCGTCCCAAAAGACACGGAGCTATCTCGACATGACCCAGATGTCAAGCCCTGGGACCAATGTTCTCCTGAAGAGAAGAAAGTATATGCCCGTATGATGGAGGTCTTTGCCGGGTTCCTGGAACAAACTGATTACCACATTGGTCGGCTGTTACAGTTCCTGAAAGATATTGATGAGTTTGAAAACACGCTGATCATGGTTATTTCCGATAACGGAGCAAGCTCCGAAGGCGGTCCTACTGGTTCGACTAACGAGATGAGGTTTTTCAATAACGTATCTGAGACTGTTGAGGAGAATCTCGCAGCCCTGGGTAAACTTGGAGGTCCGGAGACATTTAACCATTATGCCTGGGGCTGGGCATGGGCAGGAAACACACCTTTCCGCCGCTGGAAACGTGAAACCTACCGTGGCGGTGTCAGCGACCCCTTTATAGTTAACTGGCCCAAAGGGATAAAAGCTAGAGGCGAAGTCCGGAATCAGTATGCGCACATTATCGATATGGTTCCAACTATCTTAGGCTGCCTTGGAATTGAGCCTCCAACAGTTATCAAAGGTGTAACCCAATCGCCTATTGAGGGCATTAGTTTTGCATATACTTTCGACGATGCCAGTGCACCTACCAAGCACCATACCCAGTACTTTGAGATGATGGGGCACCGCTCCCTATATCATGATGGCTGGCGTGCCGTATGTCCATGGCCGGGTCCTTCGTTCACAGAATCAGGAAAATTCTTCGGGGAACCGATTTCTGCAGATACGTTGACTGAACTTGATGCAAAAGGCTGGGAGCTTTATCACGTCGAAAAAGATTGGGCAGAGAACTATAATGTAGCTGTAGGTAATCGACCTAAGTTAATCGAGATGATAGCAACCTGGTATGCTGAAAGTGGGAAATATAATGTACTGCCAATAGACCCTCGGTTGGTTCAGCGTTTGCTTGAGGAAAGGCCTGAAATTACAGTCGATAGAACACGCTATACCTATTACCCTGGAACTCAACCGATCCCCGCGAATGCAGCAGTTAAGGTTCTTAACCGCCCGCATAGTATAGTAGCCGATGTTGATATACCTGCAGGAGGGGCTGAAGGAGTCTTGCTCTCGCAGGGTGATATCGAGGCTGGTTATTTATTCTATGCAAAAGGCGGAAAGTTACACTGGGCACACAATTACGTATCAAAGGCCATCTATCATGTGGAGTCCGATGAAAATATTCCAGAAGGGCGTCATCAACTTGGCTTTGAGTTTGAAGTGACAGGTAAACCAGATTTTGCTAATGGCAAGGGCTCACCTGGAAAGGCTAAACTCTTTATAGACGGAAAGTTAGTCGGCCAGGCTGATGTACCTGTGACGGCTCCTCTTTCATTCGGGCTAACCGGACTTACCTGCGGAGCAGCTCATGGAGCTCCTGTGATACCTGAATATGAGCCGCCCTTTGAGTTTAGCGGCAAGATCTACGGTGTGACCGTGGACGTAAGCGGCCAGCTTATCGAGGATAAAGAAGCTCAAGTGCGCATGGTCATGGCCAGGCAGTAAAGAGATGCAGTCTGGCAGATTCAGTATCCCTTACATCTGATGTCTGTCAGGTTATCAGTGCAAAGAGCTTACAGAATGAACTGCAAATAAATCTGGTAAAGAAAGTGAAAATGGCATAAGACTATCATTTAAGGGGGTATGACAACAATTCCTGATTTTTTGTGCCATTTTCACCCCTTTAAAAGTGTCAATTGGAGGAGTTCTATATGAGTTCTGTTATACCAACTGATGAAGCACTGCGTACATTGGCATCTAATCCGGATGAAGGCAAAGTTGTTATGTTGAACCTGCTGAAGTTCAATGGAGAAGAAGGAGCCAAGTCATACGATCACTATGTGGAAAATGTCTCGAAGATACTTGAAGAACGTGGTGCAAGTATAGTCTACGCCGGTAAGGCAACTGAATTGCTTGTGGGCGACGAAACATGGGATGCCATTATTCTTGTTGAGTATCCTTCGCGCAAAGTCTTTCTGGAGATGGTGAACAATCCAGAATATCTAAAAGTACAGGTGGATCGTGAACAAGGCTTGGAGCGTACTGTGTTGTATGCGACGTCACCAATGGGAGAGAGGGACCGATTCTCTGATTAAAAGTCGTCTGTGATTCTATTTTGCTTTTGTAAGGTATGTAAAAAGGACTGAAAATAAACCTGAAACGAGAATCAGTATGGCACAAAACTGCCTGCCTCACAGTATCTCCCTATAGAAGGTATTATTGAGATTTCAGAAAGCATGTAACCTGAAAGAGTACCTTAAA
>CAYSZA010000023.1:0-20074 GCA_964435275.1 uncultured Methanosarcinales archaeon
TAGCCACTTTGCAAGACAAATCGTGCCTGGTGAATCATTCAGTCTGAGAAGAAAGCTAATCCTGTATTCCGCAGTATTTTTTTGAAAATCAATATTTCTCACGCTAGCGTTTTTAAAATATCGAGCTGATCCCAAAACCCATGTTTTTCTTTAACCATCAGGATTAATTTCATGATCAGAAGCCAATTGGTCACTCAAAGATGAGACTCAGAAAGTCAATGTTGAGTTTTGGGATTGGCTCATCTTCAAATAATAGAGACTCAAATTTGAACGTGGTGAAATTAAACGCTATCCTATTTTGTCTCAAAATTAGACGTTTCGCTTTTTTAACTCCTGCACAGAAATCCAATAAATTCGTCTTAGATTAAAAATAGATAACAGGAAAAATTGTGAGTATACTAAAATTTACTGCAGAAAGTGGGATATATGGAGAAACTCTCTCTTTTAATGGCAACTATTTCGAAAGTTTGTAAAATTGAGAAGAAAATTGAAACAACAGGTGCTGAGAAAAATTTTCATTAGGTTACGCCCTGAGCTGGACGAAGCTGAAATTATTAAACAGAAATAAATGTTTTTTAGACTTGCTTCCCTGTTTTTACATGGTTCTGTATATCGAGCATTAAAGAGTCCCATTAACGGTATATGTCTCAGGAGCTGTCACCCAGGCAGATGCCGTATTTGCTAACATCAGTATAATGCCTATTGCCAGCAAAATAGCCAGTATCAATTTCTCTCTACCTTCGAGCATTTCTTAACTCTCTTTTATTCATCTTAACTTTTTCATTTTATTTAAATTCTATTACTATTTGAATATTTAGCAGTTTTGTATGTAAAGTTGTAAATGGTTTTGAATTCAGATTCTTCAATTTCTGGTTTTCGTGAATTGTTCTCAGTCAGTTTGTGAAACCTAGTACTGCGATTCCAAAGTAGGTTCATAAAACTTGACTTTTGAATAGATCCGACGATCATGGATTTTTCCAGGAAATAAGGAATCGATTTTGGAATCGAAGTACTAGTCTCAGGACTCCAGGCTAAACCCTGGGCTAAATAACCCAGGCGTTTTCTAAATTTACTCCACCATTTTTACAGGCAGGATCATTGACTCAGTTCCAAAGTAATTATGTGTTGCCTGACTTCTGCTCTCTGTACAGGATTTAGAGTAAATCTATTAATTCTTCTTTACTTAAGCCAGTTTGATGTAGAATATCAAGAAGTGTTCCCCTGGCAAGTATTGTATGTAGAGGAACAACTGTTCTGTAAGTCCCTTCAATAGTGACTTTTTGAAGTGATACATGACTTCCTTTCTGTCTCAAGACAACAAATCCAGCCTTCTGTAATGCATTTACAAGTTCTTTTCCATATAACTGGCAATTTAGACATGGGCAACTTCCACAAAGGTCAGATACGGTTTTGATACGTTTTGAGGAAGGTCTTCAGTCCCAAAGCTCTCGATGTACAGTTCTATAGCTTCTTTAATATTTTTTTCTGCTTCTTCAAGGGTATCACCCTGAGAAGTCACATTGAGTTCAGGACATCTTGCAATAAAAAAGTCATCTTCTTTTGTTATAGCTACGAGAAATTGTCTCATGGTCGGCTCCAAGCCTGGTTTTAACCTGTTTTTCATTAAACATTTGTTTCAATTCTATTTTATTTTATTGCAGGTACTGTCTGTTGAAAATAGAAGCATTTTAGGATACAAAATACATACTTTTCACGAAGCTCGACGAAATAATAAAATCCTGGATAGAAAGGATCAAAAACAAGTGGAGGTAGTTTTAAAGAAAGTAGCGAAATTGCAGAAAATCCACACAGATATAAGATTCTTCGAGCACCACATAACAATTTAAAAAGGTGAATGTTGACAAGTGTTTCGTACTGCTTTTTTCCATTGATGAAGAGTCAAATAGCTTTACTCTGGAACATTGTGACCATCATGATAACACCTACATAAACTAAAAATCTCTTGCAACTATTAATCTTGAACTCTATCGTACTCTCAGTGTATCTCTCAATGCTCAATTGAATATTTGGCTTTATGAAGCATAGAATGGCAATTGGGACATACAGGTCTTAAGTCGTTAATAGGAGGATCTACTTCGTATTCTTCATTTATCTCGTTTAGAGGCTTTAGATGGTGAACGTGAATGTATCCAGTTCCTATCTCTCAAAGATCATACTTTTAGTAAATCTGTTTTTAGTGAAACATATAGAGCTTGAATAGAGACACTTTCGTGTAAATTTAACATAAGTCTACTAAAATATTCTGAAGTAGATAATTATTTATATGATAGGCATAATCTAGCCATCCGTTATATGATTAAAAGCTCAAATTCCGCTCTTCTTGCAGTTTACCGATGTTTTTTCCTCGTTATTTTTTGAGGATCAGTCCTGGCTTAACAGATTTGTTCATGCTAATTTGTAAATAAAATAATTATTCCGGACTGAAAGTATTGAATGCAAACAGGTTTAAAACTGAAAGTAAGTGAGTTACATAATTCACTTTCGGTAAACCTGATTTACTGCATACAAATTCGAAGAGCCAATTGTCTATTGCTTAATACTTTCACTTCGCTATGTTACTCTATTAATAAAAAGTCTGCATTCTGCTGTATGTATTGAAAAACGGGTAGTATGAGTTCGAAGACTGTCACCAATAGCTTGAGTGAAATCAATATCAGTCAATTATAACTAGTTATTTATAATAATACATAGAATTATCTGCCTGGATAAACGGCTTGACAAGAAAATGTAAGCCTTAAGTTTTTCAAAAAGTTCTTAAAATTCATAAACTCATATTAATTCATTGTTTCTGGATTTTCTAGAGCTCAAACTTTAAAATCCTGAATTTACTCTGACCTTAAAAATGTCATATTAAATTCTCATCTAACCGATTCAACTGGACAAAAACCCGAGAGAAGGAAAATGAAAAATATTATTATTAAAGGGGCACGGGAACATAACCTGAAGAATATCACGGTGGAACTTCCGAGGGACAAATTCATTGTCATTACAGGCGTTTCAGGCTCAGGGAAATCTACCCTGGCTTTTGATACGATTTATGCCGAAGGGCAGCGGCGCTATGTGGAGTCCCTTTCGGCTTATGCGCGGCAGTTCCTCGGGCTTATGAACAAGCCGGATGTGGACAGCATTGAGGGGTTATCTCCGGCAATTTCCATTGAGCAGAAAACGACCTCGAAAAATCCAAGGAGTACGGTTGGGACTGTCACTGAAATTTATGACTACCTGAGGCTGCTCTTTGCAAGGATCGGCACGCCTTATTGCCCGACCCACGACATAAAAATCGAATCCCAATCCCCTGAAAGGATTGCGGACAGCCTCAGCAGGGAATGCGAGGGCATGGTCACAATTCTTGCGCCTGTAGTCCGCCAGAAGAAGGGGACATACCAGCAGCTCTTCAGGGAACTGAACAGCGAAGGCTTCGCCCGGATGAGGGTAAACGGGGAGATCCACAGGACTGACGATGAGATTACTCTTGACCGGTACAAAAAACATGATATTGAAGTCGTGGTTGACCGGCTGGACCCTTCAGAAGACCGCTCAAGGCTTGTCGAAGCTTGCGAAAACGCCCTCAAGAAGGCGGATGGGCTCTTAATCGCAGTTGATTCGGAAGGAAAAGATCATCTTTATTCCTCAAACATGGCCTGTCCGGTCTGCGGCATGGCTTTCGAAGAACTCCAGCCCAGGATGTTCTCCTTCAACAGTCCCTTCGGAGCCTGTGAAGCCTGCAACGGGCTCGGGATTAAGATGGAGTTCGACCCTGACCTTATTATTCCGGATAAAACCCTCTGTCTTGCAGACGGGGCTGTCGCCCTGTACAGGAACTACCTGGACAGTTACCGGAGCCAGCATCTTGCAGCCGTGGCAAAACATTTCGGTTTTGACATTTTTATCCCGATTGAGGCTCTTTCGGAGGAGCAGTACAGCGCGCTCATGTACGGCTCGGACGAACGCATTCAATTCAGCATGAGCATGAAAAACGGAGATGCACAGTGGTCTCATAAAGGAACCTGGGAAGGGCTGCTTCCGCAGTCTGAGAGGCTGTACAGCCAGACGAAATCCGAGTACCGGCGAAAGGAACTTGAAAAATTCATGCAGGTCCGGCCCTGTCCGAAATGCGAAGGCAAGCGCCTGAAGGAGAAAGTGCTTGCAGTAAAGCTTGGAGGGAAATCTATTGTGGATGCAACCGATCTCTCGATTCTGGACTGCATCAGGTTTTTTGAAACCCTGAAGCTCTCGGAAAAGGAAAGAGAGATTGCAAAGCAGGTTTTAAAGGAAATACGCTCCCGTCTTGGCTTCCTTGAGCATGTTGGGCTTGGCTACCTCACTCTTTCCCGGAGTGCAGGCACTCTCTCAGGCGGGGAAGCCCAGCGAATCCGGCTGGCTACCCAGATTGGCTCAAACCTTATGGGCGTGCTCTATGTGCTCGACGAACCCTCAATAGGGCTGCACCAGAGAGATAACGAGCGGCTTATCCAGACCCTCCAGACCCTTCGGGATCTCGGAAACACCCTGATAGTCGTGGAACATGATGAGGATACTATCCGGGCTGCGGATTACGTGCTTGATATAGGGCCAGGGGCAGGCATTCACGGAGGTTATGTGGTAGCAGACGGTACGCCTGAAGAAATAGAACAGAACAAAGAATCTTTGACAGGTCAGTACCTCTCAGGAGAAAAACGGATTAAACTTCCTGCCCTTCGCCGGCAGAGCGATACCTTCATCAGGCTTAAAGGATGCAGGGCGAACAACCTGAAAGATATAGATGTGAATATACCCATAGGAGTCCTGACCGTAGTTACAGGCGTTTCAGGTTCCGGAAAATCCACGCTTATTTACGATACCCTCTACAAAGCCCTGATGAAAAAGATAAACAAATCAAATGTAACACCAGGGGACTATGACGAGCTGGTTTTTGATTCCGAGATCGACAAGGTAATCGTTATTGACCAGAGCCCTATCGGCAGGACTCCTCGCTCGAATCCTGCCACATATACCAAGGTTTTTGATGCCGTCAGGCAGGCTTTTGCCGAAACCAAGGAAGCAAAAATCCGGGGCTACAAAAACGGACGCTTTTCTTTCAACGTAAAAGGAGGGCGATGTGAAGCCTGCCAGGGAGACGGGCTGATAAAAATCGAGATGAATTTTCTGCCTGATGTGTACATCGAATGCGAGGAATGCAAGGGCACACGCTATAACCGGGAAACTCTCGAAGTAAAGTACAGGGGCAAATCGATTGCCGAAGTCCTGGATATGACAGTGGAAGAGGCTGCCGAGCATTTTGAGAATATTCCTGCAATCAAAGGCAAACTCGACACCCTGACAAGAGTCGGGCTTGGCTATATCAAACTTGGCCAGAGTTCAACTACTCTTTCCGGTGGGGAAGCCCAGAGGATCAAGCTGACAAGGGAACTCTCCAAAAAGGGTACAGGAAGGACGATTTATCTCCTTGATGAACCCACAACCGGGCTTCACTTCCATGACGTCAAAAAACTCATTTCAGTCCTTAACGGGCTTGTAGCAAAAGGAAATACCGTGGTTGTAATAGAGCACAACCTCGATGTAATCAAATCCGCAGATTATATCCTTGATCTCGGCCCTGAAGGCGGAAACGCAGGAGGAGAGATTATCGCCGAAGGAACACCAGAAGAGGTAGCTATGGTCCAGGGAAGCCATACTGCACGCTTCCTTGCTCCCAGGCTTTCAACATCATATCTGGACTTATCGGGAGCAGAGCCTATTGAAGCCGTTTTCGAAGAAGGGGATGGATTTGAGGCAGACTATGAGGAGTTTGAAGACGATCTGAATAGTGAATCAGAAGACTTTGAAGAAGAATCGGATGAAGACTCTGAAGAAGAAGCCAGAGATTTCAAGCACAGCAAACACAGGACCGATAAAGCGCTTGAAGAGCAGTTGATTTAAAGTCACTTTAAAACTGATTTAAAACTGATTCAAAAATAATTTAAAAATAACTTATAACCGATTTAAATTCGATTAAAGTTGACTTAAAATTTAGTAGGGACTTAAAAACTTGAATATGAGGTTTAAAAATGATTGATCTGGAGGTTCTTCCTCACCTGCCTGGCTGCTATCTTTTCAAAAACGAAGATGGGACTGTGCTGTATGTAGGTAAGGCAAAGGACCTTAAAAAGCGGGTGAGCAGCTATTTCCAGAAACGAGACCATGACCCTAAAACCGAGAGCCTTGTACAGGCTGCCAGGGGCCTTGATTTCATTGTCACGAATACCGAAGTAGAGGCTTTTCTCCTGGAGAACACCCTGATCAAGAAACACTGGCCAAGGTATAATATTGCTTTCAAGGACTCAAAACGGTATGCCTGCATTCATTTAACCGAAGAAAAGTTTCCAAGGATCAGGCTGGCCCGAAAAAGGGTAGAAAGTGGAATTTCATTCGGGCCTTTTGTATCGGCAAAGGAGAGAGACTACATCTTTGAAGTTGTAAGAAAGACCTTCCAGCTCAGGACCTGCAAACAGATGCCGAGGCGTGCCTGCCTCAGATATCATATAGCGGCATGTAGCGGGCCCTGTATAGGGGCAGTTTCCACGGAAGACTATGCCGAGAAAGTGAAGAAAGCCAGCTCTGTCCTGAAAGGCAATATCAAAGAGCTTATCGAGTCCATGGAAAAAGAGATGAGAGAACTGGCATCAAGGCAGCAATTCGAGCAGGCTATGGCTCTCAGGGATGAGATTGCAGCCCTCGAGAATCTTCAGGAAAAGCAGAACATGGAGAGGCAAAAAAAGCATAACGAGGATATCCTGAGTTATATTGTCAGGGATGACACAGTTTATCTTATGCTTTTCAAGGTCTACAAAGGTACGCTTGAGGACAAGCAGGACTATGTTTTTGCTTTCGGAGAAAATTTCCTGGAAGAATTCCTGGTACAGTATTATTCCGAGAATGAGCCGCCTGAAGAACTTATCCTGCCCGAGCCCCTCGAAGAGTCGCTTGTCGATTTTCTTTCACATATCAAAGGAATAAAAGTGAAAGTTACGGTTCCGAAGCAGGGAGAGAAAAAGGAGCTCCTCGACCTTGCCCTGAAAAATGTTGAGATAGGCTTTTTCGGAGACCGGAAAAAGCTTGAAGCCCTGCAAAGTAAACTTTCCCTTCCGAAACTCCCTAATGTGATCGAATGTTTCGATATCTCCCATCTCTCAGGCACAGCTATGGTCGGCTCCATGGTGCAGTTCCGGGGAGGCAGGCCTGATAAACACAATTACCGCCGCTTTAAGATAGAGAGTGTTGAGGGAATTGATGACTTTGCTTCCATTGCCGAGGTTGTACGCAGGCGTTATTCCCGCCTGCTTGAGGACAAACATGACATGCCTGACCTCATTATTATAGACGGAGGAAAAGGTCAGCTCTCTTCAGCTTTTCAGGAACTCCGGAAATTGAAGCTCAGGATTCCCATCATCTCCATAGCCAAGCGGGAAGAAGAAATCTATGTGCCCGGAATTAAGTCTCCGCTTCCCATTAAAAAAGATGAGAAAGCCTCGCTCTTTGTCCAGGAGATCCGGGATGAAGCTCACAGATTTGCAATTACCTACAACCGCCTGCTAAGGCAAAAATCCCTGATTCCTTAAGAATCCTTAATTTAGAAATCTTTAATTTTAATTATCTACACAATTATATATTTATATAATCATAATTATTTATACGCTCAATAGATATTTACACACTCAAAATTACAGGGCTTGATTTTATGAATTCTTCCGATCAAACATCCCGGACATTAGCTCAAAAATTCTCCGAAAAGATACACGATGCCCGATACTGGGACAGCCCGCAATTCAGGCTGGTCTCCGATTTTGAGCCAAAAGGTTCTCAGCCTCAGGCAATTGAAAAGCTTGTGGAAGGGCTGAAAGAAGGAGAGCAGTTCCAGATCCTGCTTGGGGTAACCGGCTCAGGGAAGACCTATACCATTGCAAATGTCATAAACCAGATCAGGAAACCGACCCTTGTTATTGCTCATAATAAAACCCTTGCCGCCCAGCTCTATAACGAGTTTAGAGATTTCTTCCCTGAGAACAGGGTCGAGTATTTTGTCTCCTATTACGATTACTATCAACCTGAATCCTATCTTCCTGCCAAGGACCAGTATATTGAAAAAGATGCCCAGATCAATCCGAAGATCGAGCAGATGCGGCTTGCTGCTACCGCATCGCTGATGTCGCGCCAGGACGTTATTGTGGTGGCGTCCGTATCCTGTATTTACGGGCTTGGCAATCCTGAGAACTTCCAGAAGATGGGGTTTGAATTAAAGGTCAGGGATAAGGTCCAGAGAAAAGAAATCCTGCATAAGCTTGTTGAAATCCAGTTCGAACGAAATGATCTTGAGCTCATGCCCGGGCGTTTCAGGGTAAAAGGGGATACCATTGATATTATTCCCGGATACTTTGATAATATTATCCGGGTTGAGCTTTTCGGGGATGAGGTTGACCGGATTTCCGAGGTGGACAAGCAGACCGGACAGCGGATGGAGGATATGGACTACTTCTTTGTCTATCCTGCCAGGCACTATGTAATTCCTGAGGAGGAGCAGAAAAGTGCGATTCAGTCCATACTTGAAGAGCTTGAAGAGCATCTCCCTGAACTCGGGCTGCTGGAATCTCACAGGTTAAAGCAGCGCACGCTTTATGATATGGAAATGATCCAGGAAACCGGTAGCTGTAAGGGCATTGAGAACTACTCGAGGCACTTTGACCACCGCAAGCCTGGAGAAAAACCTTTCTGCCTGCTTGATTACTTCCCTGAGGACTTCCTGCTGGTAATTGATGAGAGTCACCAGACCATTCCGCAGCTTCACGGGATGTACAATGGGGACCGCTCAAGAAAGAAAAGCCTCGTCGATTACGGGTTCAGGCTTCCCAGTGCCTATGATAACAGGCCTCTGAAGTTCGATGAGTTCGAGCAGTACATGAAAAACGTGATCTTTGTCTCGGCAACTCCTGCAGACTATGAAAGAGAGCATTCGGCCCGGATTGTGGAACAGATCATCCGCCCGACAGGCCTTGTTGACCCTGAAGTAGAAATCCGTCCTCTCGAAGGGCAGGTAAAGGATGTCATGCAGGAGGTCAGGAAGATTGTTGAAAGGGGAGACCGCGCCCTTGTGACCACCCTGACAAAGAAGCTTGCGGAGGAACTGACCGAGTACCTTGCCAGGAACGAGATCAAAGCGCGTTACCTGCATTCCGACATTAAAACGATAGAAAGGACCGAGATTATCCGTGAACTCCGGCTTGGCAAATTCGATGTCCTTGTAGGGATCAACTTGCTCAGGGAAGGACTTGACATTCCGGAGGTTGGCTTTATTGGTATCCTGGATGCGGATAAGGAAGGCTTCCTCAGGGACTCGAAAAGCCTGATCCAGATCATAGGTCGTGCAGCCCGGAATGCCAGTTCGAAGGTCGTCCTGTATGCTGACAATATGACCGATTCTATCAAAAAAGCTGTTAGTGAAACCGAACGCCGCCGCAATATGCAGATCACGTATAACAGAGAACACGGCATCGTCCCGACAACCATAAGGAAACCCATAAGGGAAAAGGTCGTGGATATCACAGACACCAAACATATCCCGAAGACTGATATCCCCAATATGATCATTGAACTGGAGGCCGAGATGAGAGAAGCTGCCGACAGGCTGGACTTCGAACGGGCAATCCAGGTAAGGGAGTTGATAAAGAAACTGGAAAAAGAAATAAAAGTGGCATGAGAAGTTAAAAAAATTATGGCTCTTCGCTGTTTCGAGTGGGTAACATATATTCATTTCCTAAATATTGAAGTAACATACTCAAAATTTAGAAACATGTATTGTTGAAAATCAAATTCAAGCTCAATGTTTTTCATTTTAATCGGATAACTGTATAACTAATGAATTATTTTCAACCCATAAAAAACAGCGAAGAGCCAAAATTATTTTATTTTTTACCTCTTTGATATCTTCCTTATGCATCTGGTAATGTTTAATTTCTGTTTTTACAGTTGCAACATTTGTGACACCTCAATACTGGAGCAAGTTTACCTTTTTATATTCAGTTTTGTTAAAAAAGCAAATAAGATAGAAAAAGTATTAAGAAATCCTAATAAATTATGAGATATTAATTCCAGTATTCAAAGTAAATGTTCAATAGAAAAATATGTTTATTATAAGGCTTGGAATATTATTTAATGTAGGCTTTATCTACTGTTTTTCACGTTAATGATATTTATTTTAGTAGAAAGTCTTATATTTAATTCAGTTATACAAATATTTTGAATTAAAAAATGTCTTTTTTTGTGAGTGGTTCAACAATTAGTAACGATGAGGCATTTTGCCACCAAAAAGAAGGGGCCATAAGGGAAAATGAAAGCGAGAGTGGAACACTTTACTGAGAAAAACGCCAATCCTTTACTAAGTATTGGAAAGGATGGTACTGTTCTCTACTCGAATAAGGCTGGTGAACCTTTATTAAACGAGTGGGTAGTTAAAGTTGGTGAAAGACTGCCATCATATATTGGAGATATTGTGCAAAGAGTAATTTCCAGGAATAGCCCGGAGAAAACGGAAGTTAAAGTGGGAAAAAGAGTATACTTGGTTGTTTTTTCACCCTTACCTAAACAAGAATGCGTAAGCATTTCTGGATTTGATATATGTGACAGGAAGGAATTTGAAGAAAAACTGCCGGGAAGTGGAGCTCGGGAGGTGGCAGACCTTGATCCAGCTGATATTCTTGATGTTCCAGCGATCCAGTCTCTCATGGATGATTTCTATAGGCTTGCTAACATTCCTATGGGTCTAATCGATCTCAAAGGTAATGTCCTTGCAGGCGTCGGATGGCAGGATATCTGCACAAAATTCCATCGGGTTAATCCTGAATCCTGTAAGAACTGCGTAGAAAGTGATACAAAATTATCTCAAGGCATTTCCCCGGGAGAGTTTAAGGCATACAAATGCAAGAACAACATGTGGGATGTAGCGACTCCCATTATGGTGGGAGGTAAGCATGTTGCCAATATTTTCTCAGGGCAATTCTTTTTTGAAGACGAACCTCTGGATTATGAGCTTTTCCGGACCCAGGCTAGAAAATATGGTTTCAACGAGGATGAGTACATAGCAGCGCTTGAAAAAGTTCCACGGTTAAGTAGGGAAACTGTGAACAAAAAAATGTCCTTCTTCATGAAACTTGCAAACATGCTCTCACAACTGAGCTACAGTAACTTAAAGCTTTCCAAGTCTCTGGCAGAACGCGATAACCTGGTTGATAAACTAGAGAAAAACAAGGAAGATCTTGATCGTGCTCAAGAAGTGGGAAATATTGGAAGCTGGCGTCTGGATGTAAGTAAAAACGAATTGACGTGGTCTGATGAAAATCATCGTATCTTTGGCATCCCAAAAGGTACCCCTTTAACCTATGAAACTTTTCTTTCAATTGTTTATCCAGATGACAGGGAATATGTTGATAGAAAATGGAAGATGGGACTAAAGGGCGAAGCATACGATATCGAACATCGCATTGTTGTAGATGATAAGATCAAGTGGGTGCGTGAAAAAGCATATCTTGAATTTGATAAAGACAAGATGGTGATCGGTGGTTTTGGTATAACCCAAGATATAACCGAGCTCAGGCAGGCGGAGCATCAGCTCAGCAACGAACTGGCGCGAGCGACCGGCTTATACGAGCTCTATACCCGATCATCGAACCTATCAGACCGCGAACTCTACGATTTCGCACTCAATCAAGCCGTCAAGATAACCGATAGCACGATCGGCTTCTTCCACCTCGTCTCTGAGGACGAGAAAGAGATCATCCTCACCACCTGGAACCAGGAAGCATTGAGGTCATGCACGGCAGGGAACGAAGGGCACTACCCTATTGAAAAGGCAGGTAACTGGGTCGATTGCGTCCGGCTAAAGCGGCCGGTGGTCTACAACGACTTTCCTTCCTCACCGAACCAAAAAGGGCTGCCGGCCGGACACACTACAGTGAAGCGATTCATGAGCGTACCGGTCATCGAGAACGGTAAGGTGAGGATCATTTTCGGTGTGGGCAACAAGGTGGGTGAGTACGACGACCACGATGTCATGCAGCTCCAGTTGGTGGCTAATGAGCTTCATAAGATTATAAAGCTGCGTCGCATCGAGAAAGAGGTCCGGGAGAGCGAGGAGAAGTATCGTATCGTAGCAGATAACACCTATGACTGGGAGTTTTGGCTAGATTCTGATGGTCATTTTCTGTACTCATCACCTTCCTGCGAGCGGGTCACCGGATACGCGGCTGGGGAGTTTATTAACAACCCTTATCTGCTCCAAGAAATCATACATCAAGACGATCGGCAGTCATTTCTCCAGCATCGGCATGATATGCCATCAAGTAACCATGGTGATATGGAGTTTCGCATTGTTACAAGAAATGGCGAAATAAGATGGATTCACCACCTTTGCCAGTCTCTCTACGAAGGTGAAGGACGCTACGCAGGAAGCCGTGGCAGCAATCGCAATATAACTGAGCGCAAGCAAGAAGAACACCGGATTCGCAGATACAACCATATTCTTGAGGGAATCAACTGGATCTTCAGCAACGTGATGCAGACAAAAACAGAAGAAGAACTGGGGGAAATATGTCTATCTGTAGCCCTGGAAGTTACTGGCAGCGAGTTTGGTTACATTATTGAAATGTGTGCTGACGGGCTACTGCACGACGTTGCAAAAAGCAAGCTTGCGTGGGAACAGTGCCATATGTACGACAAGACAGGGCATATTTGTCTTCCGCACGATTATGTTGTCCATGGTTTGTATGGCAGTGTCATAATCAACGGGAAAAGCTTCTTTACCAACGATCCACAGTCACACCCCGATAGTGCCGGCTTGCCGGCTGGTCATCCACCGATAAAGTCATTTCTCACTGTGCCTCTTACTTTAGACGGAAAAATTGTAGGCTCTATTGGGGTTGGAAACCGTGAAGGTGGCTATAGCTACGAGCAACAGGAGGATCTCGAAGCTATCGCGCCGGCGGTGACGCAAGTTCTGCAGAGGAGAAAGGTTGAACAGGAGCGCAAACTGGCTGAGCAAGAATTAAAGGCGAGCGAGTTGCGGTTTAAGGCACTAGTGCAGGATCTGGAGTCCGGTGTTTTTCTTATTGATGGCGAAGGTAAATTTGCAATACATAATCCCGCATTTCTGCAAATTTTCAATATCTCTGAACAAGAGCTTGAACATATGGAGATTCAAGACTTTAGCTGGGATACCTGGAATGTCGTCGATAAGGATGGTAATACCCTGCGGTTTGAGTCTCACCCGGTACAGTACGCCAGGATTAATCGCAAGCCTGTAAAGAATCAGGTCATTGGCATACGTCGTTATTCGCACGACGATTGGGTATGGACGCTTACCAGTGCCGAACCATTGCTAAATCCCGATGGTAGCATTAACATTATAATTTGCACTTTTACAGACATCACACAACTCAAGAATATAGAAGATGCCCTTAAAATAGCAAATGAAACACTGGAAGAAAAAGTTAAAGAACGTACCGTAGAGCTTGAAAAAGCTTACAGCACATTGAAAGAAAAAGAAGTCCTTCTTTCTGAAGCTCAAGAAATGGCTCGTGTTGGAAATTGGGAGCAGAACTTTGTAACTGGTAAATTATATTGGTCTGATGAAGTGTACCGGATTTTTGGACTTAAGCCTCAAGAGTTTGAAGTAGACTATGGCTTATTTTTAAGTTACTTACACCCAGATGATCAAGATTATGTTGACAATGCCGTTAAAGGAGCTTTAAGAGGAAAGCCCTTTAGCATTGATCATAGAATAATTCTAGCCAATGGAGAAGAGCGCATAGCCCATTCTAAAGGTGAAACTGTTTTCGATAAGGACAATAATCCTGTCCGGTTTAGAGGGACAACGCAAGATATAACAGACCTTAGAATCGTTGAAAAGAGAATTAAGACCCTGGCGAATATTGTGGAATCATCAAACGATGCTATTGGAACTATGTCCCTGGATGGCAACATTACAGGCTGGAATCAAGAAGCTGAGAATGTTTATGGTTATTCAGCAGAAGAAGTTTTGGGAAAGTCTGTATCCATCTTTGCTCCACCTCATTTATATAAAGAAACTATAACACTAATTGAAAAGATAAAGCATGGGAAAAAGGTCCAGCACTATGAGACTTTGCGGTTAAGAAAAGACGGTGTACCAATAAATGTTTCCATAACTCTTTCTCCGGTTTTTGATTCATATGAAAAGCTGACCGCTATCTCTTTCATTTCCAGAGATATAACAGAAAGAAAAAAAATAGAAGAAAAACTTCGGGAAAGTGAGGAAAAGTATCGCAATATCGTTGAAACAGCTAATGAAGGCATATCCTTAGTAAACAGTGAGGGTATAATAACTTATGTTAACAAGAAAATGGCAGATATGCTAGGATATTCTGTAGAAGAGGTTGTTGGTAGAAATACTCGGGATTTTGTAGAAAAGGAAAATGACTCTGTTGCCACTGAGATCTTAGAAAAGAGGCGTAAAGGTCTCGCTGAGCATCTCGAAATTAAATTGACACGCAAAGATGGCTTGCCCTTATGGTTATTTATAAATTCCAAACCTATTTTCGACAACAATGGCAAATTTATAGGTTCTCTTGGAATGTTTACTGACATCACTGAGCGAAAAAAAGCTGAAGAAGCTCTACAGAATTTCGAAGCTGCCCAAAAGAAGGAAATTCACCATAGGATTAAGAATAATCTTCAGGTTATTTCATCTCTTCTGGATCTTCAGGCTGATTTGTTTAAAGGTAGAAAGACTATCACAGATTCAGAAGTGTTGAAAGCGTTCAAAGAAAGCATTGACAGAGTTCTTTCTATTGCTCTTATACACGAGGAATTGTACAAAGGCAAAAATATTGATTTGCTTAACTTTTCGCAATATATAAAGGAATTAGCTAATAATCTGCTCCTGACATACAGTCTCAAGACCAATGTTAGTTTAAATTTCGATCTGGAAGAGAATATTTTCTTAGATATGGATACTGCTATTCCGTTAGGGATAGTTATCAATGAAATTGTTTCAAACTCCTTTAAATATGCATTTTCCGGCAGGGATAAAGGAGAAATAAGAATTAAACTCCACAAAGAGGGATACGAAGAAAGCAAGAGCGAGGAATTTGCATGTACTGCTTATGTCCTATCTGTCTCAGATAACGGCATCGGTATATCCGAAGACCTTAAAATTGAGGACCTGGATAGCCTGGGGCTTCAGCTTGTAACTTCTCTTGTCGATCAGTTAGATGGAGAATTTCAACTGAAAAGAGACAATGGGACAGAACTCATTATCAAGTTTACAGTAGAAGGAAAAAGTAATCAGATCTCAGCTCCAGACGTAAAACAATTAATGGAATGAATTTTCCTTTTTCTTCATCACAAAAGAAATGATTGTGATGTAAAAATAATATTTCCGTAGTTGATACTATATTATTACCTTTATTTACAATTTTTCAGGTTATGATACTGATTAACTTCTTAATTTTAAAGGTTTACACTGATCTTGTAACAAAGCTAGATTTTTTGCACCACAATCGATCAAATATAATACTCAACGTAGAAGCGGTAAGCAACCTGAAGTTCTTCCAGTTCCCTGGGTTCCAGTTCAAAATCAGGCTGTTCAGTTCTGTAAACTTTTTCTCCTAAATTTTTTAAAGTAACCTCGCATCTTATATTTTTTGGAAGTTGAACCTCAAAGCCGTCACACTTATTACGGATTTTCGTGACAAGGTTTTCTATTTCTGCGGGACTGAAGGTTTTTTTATTTTCAGGGCTGTAATTAACCTCAACTACAAGTTCTTCCTTACTCAGCAAATCTGCCCAGAAACCGGAAAGTTCGGTTCCTTCTATCCTGTAGTCCTGAAGCTCGAAGCTTCTTGTGATCGTGTTCTTGATTTTACCTTCCTCCATGTGCTTGTTTTAGGAAGTGGATGTATATAAACTATCTCAAAAATATTCTTAACGGCGTTTGACTCTTAACAACTTCACTCCATAGTGGGCTTTAAGGTGTATTTACGGTTCGTTGATGCAGCATTTATTCTAAGAAAGAAATACTTATGTCCAGGATTTCGGAATTAGTACCAATCCGTATCGGAGGGCCCCAAGTGCCGAAACCTGAGGTTACGATTATATGGGATTCTCCTTTTCTCAAATAACCCCAGCTATTTTCGAATATACGTTTAGAAATTAAGTTGTTGGGGAAAAACTGGCCGTTGTGTGTGTGTCCGGATAACTGTAAATCAATTCCATTGCGCTGTCCTTCTTCCAGATTAATGGGCTGGTGATCCAGCAGAATAATCGGCAGATTGCGGTCAACGCCATCTAAAAGTCTGGACAGTTCGAGTCGTGGTTTTCCATTTATGCGGCCTGCCATCCTGTCATCCCGACCAGCAATATAAAATCGATTATTTACTTTTATATACTCATCAACAAGCACACAAACCCCAGCCTGTTGCAGATATTCTACTGCTAGCTCACTGTTGCCGCCAATATATTCGTGGTTTCCAAGTACTGCGTAAATACCATATCTGGATCGTAATTTTTTCAGTGTTTCCGGCATATTATTGTTGACAAACAGTCTCACATCCTCGTCTATGGTGTCCCCGGCAAGAAAAACAAGATCCGGGTCAAGCTTATTAATACTGCTGACCATTCTCTCAAGGCGATTATTCCCAACCTCCAGGCCGAGGTGTATGTCGGATACCATGACAACATGGAGTTCTGGTAAATTACATACGCTTTTTTTGACAGCTATATTGTAGTGTACAATGCGTGGATGGCGTGCGTTCCAGGTTCCGTATAGCAAAAGCAGGAAAACAAGAGCTATAACTGCAAACCCCCAATAAAGCGAGGGATATTTAGCTATCCGGGCTGTCGGGAAAATGAAATTAGTTAAAAAACGAAGAATGTCTGTACTGGCCCATATTAAGAGTGAATAATAAACAGCACCCAGCCAGTAGTCTCCTGTTATAGCAATGAGATTATTAACATATCCGGGATAAAACCTCTTTCCCAATCTGGCTGCAAAAAGTGATGCTGCGAAAAGGGCAAAACCGCTCCAGTAGAAAAAAGAGTAAGGCTCAATGAGACTCTTTATTGATTGAAAAAAGCGTAAAGCCACATAGTAATTTCCAGCAATATATATCGAGACAAAAATAGTTAGAATACCAAAAAAAAGTAAGTTTACTCTTCCTCTATTTCTTTCTTTATCTGTCATCGTACCAGTCTCATTTATTACCTTATTCAGTACTTTTTGACAGACATATTTTTTTCGACAGCGTATTTAAAAATTAAAATTGATGCTTCTTACTGGGCAGCAATTTTTGAATTTCTAAGTATTTAAATGTAAAAATTCACAAGTTTCCTGCTGGTCCTCTTCAGAGCTTTTTAAGCATCAAAGACATTATTCCGGGCTTTGAAGGTTTCGTGGCCTGGGGAAAAAACATATTATCCATGCCGGAAGAACCGAACATTTCCTCGTTGACACGGTTGTTTATTTCATCAAAAATCATCCTGTAGGCCTGGCAGTGCGGGTCGACGCCTTTTATTTCACCGTCAGTAGGCACGATTGCATTGTAAGGGCATCCTCCTCTGCAGTATTTGATATGGGCGCATTTGGCGCATGCAGTGTCCACATACTCTTTAAACCTGAACATTTGCTTCCAGGCTTCAGACCGGGCAAGCTCGGACATGGTCGGGCGGTCATAAACATTGCCCATTACATATTCGGGCATGCCTACGAAGCGGTAGCAGGGGTATATGTTTCCTTCAGGGCCTACTGCAAAGGTATCTCCCATGCAGTCAACGTAGGTACAGACCGTGCCCCTGCCTGTAAATACGCATTTGCAGAGGTGGTCAATATTCATGACTTCAATCCGACCCAGGTTTTCCAGATATTTGTCCAGCAGATAGAGTAAGAGTTCTCCGTATTCTTCCGGGGAAAGTGTCCATTTCTCAGGATTATCACCTTTTAATGAGGGCAGGCATGGGTGCAGTTTGAGAGTGAGACCTTTCTCAAGATAAAAGTTGAAAATATCTTCCTTAAATTTTACGGAATGGGAAGTGAAAGTGGTAATGAATCTCACATTCAGCCCGTGATCCCTGGCAACTTCATAGCCTTTCATGGTTTTATCGTAATATCCTTTCCCCCTCTGCAGGTCATTAAGTTCCTTCGGGCCGTCCAGACTGGAGCCTATCGGAACCCTATATTCTGCAAAAATTTCGGCTATCTCGGGAGTCATTTTCCAGAGGTTTGTCTGTATCGCAAAAGCTATTTTTCTGGGGCTCAACCCCTCAACCAGAAGCGGCAGTGCTTCCCGATAAAACTCCGCCCCTGCCAGGAGCGGCTCTCCGCCATGGAATGTGAAAGTAACCGAATCTCCCCTGAAAATTTTAAGCCATTCAACCACTTCTTTTATAGTTTCAATGCTCATTATCGGGGACTTTTCTTCGGAACTCCAGCAATAACTGCAGTTTGCAGGGCAACCAAGGGTCGGGATAAGCATCACATGAAAAGGCATATTTAAAGCACCCCTTTTTTAAGCTTCTTTAAATTATTAGTACTTTTCTAAGTTGCCCCTGGAAAAAACAAAGATCGGAAAACTTCTCAATATTTTTGTATATTTTGCTTATGTATTTTCTTTTGACAGTCTTCTTGAGAACCTATTGTCTCCTTTTCCTGTAAATTGAGGGTTTGGTTGAACTCTATTAAATCCTAATGAAGCATTATTTTGACAAGTATTCTCATATTATTATAGTAAATGAAGCCTGATAAGTAAGGATCTCGCAGGGAAATGATCTGAGGAAAACCGGACCTGAGAAAAACTAGACCTGAGTAAAGCCAGACTTAAGAAAAACCAGACCTGAAAATTTTAGACTTTACATTTACTATGTGCTATTTACGAATCTTAAGATTGATTTTCGTATCTATTTTTATAAATCGGGGGAAAAATACTGAAATTTGAAGTATATGCGGATAAAGAAGTACTTCACTTCAGATTGAAGGAGAGAGACGGGAGATTATAACTGTAAGCCAGAGCTACAAAAGCAAAGAGGGCTGCCTTAAAGGCTCCAGTCCGTGGGATCAAGTGCCTCAGGTATAATATGTGTCATTATACTTGAAGAGGAGCCCGAATCGTATTAAAACGTGAGCCTGATAATGAAGGTGCAGGTATGAAGTACAGGTCTAAAAGTGAAGGCGTTGAGCTAAAAGTGAAAGCTTAAATCTAAACATTTCAGGGTAATTTCCGAAATTCAATTCCTTCAAACTTGCAAGCTGCAATTTTTCTCTCACGTAAAGCATACAGGAAGACTTTAAAAAGGGCATAAAGCCTGAAGTAATAAGCAAGCAGGACAGGAGAACGAAACCCGCTGATATATAGGACCTTTTTATCGTCCCTGACAGAATCGTCCAGAAATTTCACCATCCCGTCAAAGGCTTCCCTTTCCAGTGTGCTTCCTTTCGGCAGGCGAGGCCCAAGTACCACAACATCCTCTTCCATGCCGTCGGCGCTTTCCGTTCCTTCTACAAAGCCATAATTGAAAATTGTAGGCAGCGGGGAAAAGAATGCTTTTTCATAGCCTTTCTCTGTCCTCCAGTATTTCCAGAAACTGTACTTTGGGGTTTCTATTATGATTTTCATGGGGAATAGCCCTGCCTGTAATCGAAAACATCGTTTCCATTAGTTTTTTAGCTCTAGTTTTTTAGCTCTATCTTTCTTCAGGTATCTCACAAATCTGCCTTTCTCAGCCTTCCTTTCTTAGCCTTATTACTTCGGTTTAAGCTTTATCCCTGATACCAGACAATTTTTATTGACATGGATACTTCAATACCTCTTGGTATAACGTCCTATGCTTAAAACAATGTTTTGATGTTAGATTGCCTTTAAAGATGCCTGCAAATATCCTGGAAATATGACTGAAAAGGAAGACTCTCTGCTTTCCAGATAATTGAAACAATTGTTTAGTTAAAAGTTCTCTTAAGGGATCTTTGACTGCATAGAGTAATAATAACGCAAAGATTATA